>JAHELO010000054.1 GCA_024644145.1 Christiangramia sp. | reverse complement strand
ATAGCATTTATCAACTATATATGGGTCCAGTCCCATACTATTTTTATAATAACTACCATCCCGCTCTCTCACACAGCTGGGTTTACCATCTGTGATCATAAAAATTTGCTTATTGGTATTTCTTTTTCTCCTTAAAAGATCCATAGCCAACTCCAATCCTGCCACCGTATTGGTATGAAAGGGTCCTACCTTCAAATATGGAAGTTCTGCTATAGAGATGGGCCAGGCGTCATTCCCAAAAACCAGTATATCCAGGGTATCCTTGGGGTAGCGGGTTGTAATTAACTCTGAAAGCGCCATGGCTACCTTTTTTGCCGGGGTGATCCTGTCTTCCCCATATAAGATCATGCTATGGCTTATATCTATCATTAAAACTGTGCTCATCTGAGATTTATAGTGAGTCTCTTCTACTACGAGATCATCTTCAGACATTGTGAAATCTCCAATTCCATGATTTATCTGAGCATTTCTCAGACTTTCAGTGACAGAAATTCTGCTTAGAGAATCTCCAAACTGGTAAGCTCTAAAATCGCCGGTATGCTCATCTCCCCTTCCTGTTTGATTGGTTCTATGATTTCCGGAAGAACCCTTTTTCAATTTCCCGAAAATTTGTTCCAGAGCCTGCTGCCTTATTGCGCGTTCGGTTTTGGCCGTAATGGCCATTGCCCCCTGCCCGTCCTGATTAATTTCTTCTCTTATATATCCTTTCTTCTTAAGGTCTTCTACAAAATCATCGAGTGTATAATCTTCATTAGTTAACTGGTATTCTTCATCCAGTTGCTTCATCCAGTCTAACGCCTCATCCAGGTCGCCTGAAGTATGGGTAATAATTTCCTTGAAGATCTCAAATAATTTCTCAAAAGGAGAAACATCTGGTTCATCATATTTTTCGAATACGAAACCCCTCAACATATTTTCCTTAGTCCTCTCCATATCTCTAAAATAAGTCTTTTTTAAAACAATATGAGCCAGTTAAATGTAAACACAGACTAAACTTTTGTTAATTGAGCTGCTCTCAGGCAATAGCCCTATTGTTATTCTTTTCTTAATTACTTCTCCTCTTTCGAGGGAAATAGGAAATTTGAAAAAAAATATCATGAACAAAATAGTTACCTTCTATATTTTTCTTTTTATTTCCTCAGGTATATATTCTCAGGAAAATTCATCTCCTTATAAAACCGATTTCTGGAAGGATGGTTCCTGGATCGCAGGTTCTACCGCTTTAAATGTTTTAGGAGTGATCACAATTCAAAATAAAGATGACCTCTCTGTAACTGAACTAGCCTCAATAGATAAAAATGATATTTGGAAAGTTGATAGGTGGGCGGCAGGCAATTATTCAGAAAAAGCTGATGAGCTAAGTTATATTCCGTTTTATGGATCGTTTGCAAGTCCTCTCCTCTTTTTACTGAGTGAAGATGAAAGAAAGAATTTCGGACAGATTTCAGTAATGTTTGTAGAAACAATGGCAACTACTGGAGCCCTATTTACCATCACTGCGGGAACAGTTCAAAAAAGTCGCCCATTGGTTTATAATGAAAATTTACCGTTCGAGGAAAGAGCAGATTCTGATGCACAAAGATCTTTTTTTGCAGGACATACCGCAGCCACTGCAGCGGCGAGTTTCTTTACAGCAAAGGTATTTCATGATTATAACCCAGATTCGCCTGCTCTCCCTTATGTTTGGGCAGGTGCTGTAGCTGTACCGGCTTATGTAGGTTACCTCAGGACAAAGGCAGGTAAACATTTTTTAACAGACAATTTAATAGGTTTTGGAATTGGCGCAGCATGTGGTATCTTAGTTCCTGAAATTCACAAAATCGGGAATGAAAACCTGGATATTTATCCAACTGCACAAACTAATGTTATGGGAACCGGTATAGACACAAAAGGTGTTGGTGTGAACTATACTTTTTAAAACCAAATATTATCTATGCATGCAGGTGAAATTCTAACCTTAATTTTTACTATTCTTATGTGTATCCCTACTTTCGCCTCTCTTACGAGGTTCGATGAGTGGTGGATAAGGGGTTTTGATTTCCCCCGGATACAGATTAGTTTTTTAATATTAATCTGTATTGGGATATCCATCCTAGTATACGATTTTACCAGTACCTGGCATATAATTGCCATAATTGCCCTTATTTTAAGTCTTATATATCAGATAAAGAAAATATTCCCATACACCTACATTGCTAAAAAACAAGTTCTTAAATACAAGGGAAGCGATCCAAAGGCTTCAGTTTCTATTCTAGTTAGTAATGTTTTAACTCCAAATAAAAGAAGCGATAAATTACTGGCTTTAGTAAATGATCGCAAACCAGATATACTTCTAACCTTAGAGACTGATGAAAGATGGGAAAAAGAACTTTCAGAATTAGAAGAGGAATATAAATACACTGTAAAGATCCCGAAGGATAATTTATATGGGATGCATTTGTACTCCAAACTGGAATTGGACAATATTAAGGTTCGAAATTTAGTACAGGAAGATATTCCATCTATACATGCGAAAGTTAAACTAAGGAACGGGAAAAAGGTAAATCTTCACTGTTTACACCCCATGCCACCAAGCCCTACAGAAAGTGACACTTCAACTAACCGCGATGCTGAATTATTGATGCTGGGAAGGGATCTGGATCCAGAAAAGGATTCTATCCTTGTTATTGGGGATCTTAATGATGTTGCCTGGTCCAGAACAACGAGACTGTTCCAAAAACTTAGTGGTTTAATGGACCCTCGAAAGGGAAGAGGGTTCTTTAATACATTTCACGCCGATTATTTCCTTTTAAGGTGGCCATTAGACCATGTATTTCACACTAAAGATTTTACGCTTATTGAAATTGCCAGGGAGCGAAACATAGGCTCTGACCATTTCCCCATGTATATCAACCTCAATTATGAACCCAAGGCAGAACTTGTGAATGAGGATACAGATGAGCCAGCGAGAGAAGAAGAAGAATGGGCAGAGGAAAAGATCCAGAACGCAGATCCATTAATGAGAAAGATTGAATTTAATTCTCCTCAAAATAGGGTGCTAACTTAGCAATACCCTTCAATTTAATACAATGCCTGGAAGAGACCGGCTTTTCTATAAAATCTACCACATGAGGGTCGTTTGCCGCATCTCTTTTATCCTTTCTGTCTATAGATGAAGTTACCATCACCACATGAAAGCGTTCATGACCCTGAACTCCTTTTAATTTCTGAAGAAATTCCCACCCGTTCATTTTTGGCATATTGATGTCCAGCATAATCAGGTAATTAATATCCGGATCTGATTCCTCTCTTAAAAAGTCCAGAGCTTTTTCAGCATCTTTAAATGCATAAGGGTCGCTATCAAGTTCGCATTTCGAAACGATCTTGCGTTGAAGAAATGTAACTATATCGTCATCGTCAATAATTATTGTACGTATCATTTGTAGGGTCATTTTTTGGGGCGAATTATAATTCCTTTTCAGTCTGACTTGCTATTTGGCGAATAATCCCATCCAGCTCATTGGCTGAAATTAGAATTTTTTCCAATAACTCGTCAACATTTTCCAAATCATTTTTATAATTAAGAAGAAGGTCTACCAATCCCATAACTTTAGCCAGTGGTGCTCTCACTAGGTGCGATTGTGTCCAGGCAATTTCTTTAAGTCGTTTGTTATGGTTCTCAATAGCGATTAGGTGCCTCTTTCTTTCAGTAATATCCTGCATAGAGCCTATTACTCTTTTAGGATTATTTTTGTCATCGGTGATTAAGTAACTCCGGTCTAAGATATATTTATAAGAACCATCTGCACACCTGAATCTATATTCGATAGTGAGATTTTTGAGCCCTCCATTCACCATCTTTTTTTCAGCAGATTTTACATGTTCAATATCATCGGGATGTAATTTCTCATTCCACCATTCCCCGGAATATATCCCAGTCTTATTTTGATAACCAAATTTTTTAAACGCGGCTACTCCTACCTTCATTTCACCTTTTTCAATATCATAATCGGTTATAATATCGCTGGTAGCTTTGGCAACAATATCATACCGTCTTAAGCTTTCCAGGAGCTCCTGTTCTTGTTCCACAAATTCAGTTATATCCCTTGAATTCATCACCATACCTTCTATGGCAGGATCATCCTGTAGATTGGTAATAATTGTTTCTATCCAGCGCCAGTTATTATGAACCGATTTAACTCTGTATGAAGGTAACTGAACTCTTTTTTGAGATCTCAAATTTAGTAAATGCTCCTCCAGCATATTGAGATCATCCTTATGAATATGATCCCGAAAGTTCGTTTTATTTAAATCCGATGGTTCAATCCCGAAAACTGCTTTTGAAGCAGGACTGCTATATTTATAATCATAATTAGAGTCTACAATTGTGATAAGGTCTGATCCATCCTGAACCAGGGCTTTAAAGCGTTGTTCCCTATGCAGTAATTTTTCTTCGGCCTTGATCCGGTCAGTGATATTTTTGATTAAAGAAACTCTGGCTTTGAGACCATCAAAAATTACAGGATTACTATTTACATTCACGTAAATAAATTCACCGTTCTTTTTAATATGCTTCACCTTAACCTGGAAAAATTCATTTTTATTTTCAGAAACGATTTTCTCAATTCTATCTTCCTGGTTGGGTGCCCACAGGTCCTTCACAGTCATATTTGAAAATTCATTTTCGGTAAAACCGTATAGATCTATTGCAGCTTTATTAACTTTTAAAAACCTAAGAGAAGATCTTTCCAAAACCCACATAGGTAATGGGCTGGCATCAAAAAGGCTTCTATATTTCTTCTCAGATTCTTCTAGCTTTTGTTGAGTTACTTTGCGTATGGATATATTTTCTTCTAATTCTTTATGTACCGTTTTTAAGGGGGTAATATCTGTACCGTAGACAAATATTACATTCTCTTTTTCGAAGAACTGAGAGAATCTCCAGGAAATCCATAAATACTGGCCATCTTTCTTTAAGCATCTAATTTCGAAATCTGATCCATCTACAGATAATTTTTCTATAGCTTCATATGTTTTACCAAGGTCATCGGGATGAATAAAATCAGTAAAAGGTTTGGTTAGTATTTCGTCTTCAGAATAACCGAATTTATTCTCAAAAGATGGGTTGATTTTTTTAATAAAGCCATCCAGTCCAACTACTGCTATTAAGTTTGGAGAATAGTCAAAAAAGTCATTTAATTGCTGCTGACTCCTTCTGTGTTCCATCGCCGAAGCAATCTGAATAGTGATATCACCTAAAAGATCAGTTTCAATTTTCTTATTTTCACTTGTAGACCCAAGGCAAAAAATGGATATAAGTTGGTCCTGATATATAATAGGTACACCTACAGCAGATTTAATAGCTAGCTCTCCCCCCTTGAATATCTCATCGAAAAGTTCAGGTTCCTCAGCATATCTCACTACCCTTACCTTACCTTCACTCCATACAATTCCCGGGAGGCCAGTCCCTTTTTCAAAAATTTTACCATTATCGCCGGGGTCCTGGGTTTTAGGCCAGTGAGCAATTCGAACCAGCTTTTCATTATTAACACTAACTTTATAAGCTTCGGCATTTTCATAACCAAGTTCTCTTCCAAATATTTTCAAAACCTTGAACATAGCTTCCTGGAATGTAGGTTTATCACCAAATGCTTTGATCACCTGAAAGATAAGTTCCTGCTTTTTATTATGCAGGTATGTTTCAGTAATATCCCGGGCAATACCCACTAATCCCACAATCTCCTTATTATGGTTATGAAGAGGGACTTTAGTTAAGAGAACCTGTTCCTTTTTACCCTGTATATTGACTACCGTGTCAGGCCGATTAATAACCGGTGTGCCAGAATTCATAACCTTTTCATTATCGGCTATAAGCAGCTCCCCTCGTTCCTCATCAAAATAATCTAAAGGAGAAAAACCTATAGTTTCATCTTCATTTTCCTTTCCCAGAATCTGTTTATAGAATTTTCTATTAGCCAAGATATTCTTATGCTTTCTATCCTTCACGAAAATATAATCTGGAATATTATCAATGATCGCTTTTAGCATCTCGCGTTCCTCCAGGATCTTATTTTCGGTTCTTCGCTTATCGGTAATATCTTTTGCTATTCCATATACCCCAACAATCTCATTATTGTATGATATGGGAAAATTATTGATTTCCAGAATCTTTTCTGTCCCCTTTACACTGATAAATCTTGTTACATAACTTTGGTTCTCTCCTAATCTGGCCTTATAAAAATTTTCTAATACCCTTTCATGATCTTCCTTTTCAATAAAAGGAAGAAAGTGCATTTTCATTAATTCTTCATGGGTGGTTTCAGCCAGTAAGGCCGACTGAGCATTTGCATCTACAAAATTGCCTTCGAGATCAAATGAAAAAACTGCATCTGGATTATTATAAAAGAGGTTCGAATATACCTGTTTATTATATTCTAATTCACGCCTTAAGCGCTGTTCATCTTTTGCCTCTTTATTTATATAAAGAGAATCATCATCAGCTACCTCCGTAACAACAATTGAAACCTGTTTTATTAAGGAATTACCATTTAATACTGGTGAGAAAACAAAGGAATACTTTTGTGTATTATAGTCCAGTATCAGAGACTGTACTTTACCGGATTTACATTCTTCAAGTTTTGCAGAAATGCTGGAACGCAGTGAAACGTCAAATATTTCCAATAAATCTGAACCTATGCGAAGTTCGAGTCCCAGGCTTTTTATAAATATATTTTCAGCCTTTTCCGTACAAAAAAGAATACCTTCATCAAGGTCTAGAGTGATGAGAGCTTCCGATATAGTTTTGGAAGAAAATGTATTCAATTTTTTGATCAGAGATTTTAGGCGTGAGGAAATTACAAAAAATTAAATAAACCACGGTTAAAAAATCGTTTTTGAAAAATTTAATCCAACCCCAAGGTTGGCAGGTTGATACGAACTAATATCTGCTCCAATTTGCGCTTTTAAATTATAGTCACTGTCAACTAGCTCCACTTCTAGAAGAGTAGATAAAATAGTACGCTTCTCTGGAAAGTAAGATCCTTCTACACCATAATTATTTCTATAGCTAAAAAGAAATCTATAGGGATAATCACTAAGAATTTTTCCTTTAATTCCTATATGGTGAACCGCAGTAATATTAGTTCCGATTCTGAATCTGTTCTCATTTAGCAGTATAAAAGGCATACCTAATATTTGGTTATTGTAGGTCCACCCGGATCGATATAAGTTATTATTAAAGTAATTATCGGCTCCATCTAAAAGGGATCCCGCACGGTCCCTACTTTGATTCTTCGTATAATAAAATTCATACATGAATGCCTGCAGCCATGACCAGCCCCAGAACGCATCTCTATTGTCTTCCAAATAAACTGCATATCTCCCATCAGGGAGGTTCCCCATCTTCATTCCTGAAGCATCTTCAAAAATATGATTATAAAGAAATTGAAAATCAATGTCGCTAATTTTTGTTTTTATTTTAATCTCGTAACTTCCAATTTGATTCCCCAGAGCATTCACTTCCTGCCCATTGCCTACATCACCTTCACTTGGCATGGCGGTAAGAATTCTTCTATAATCTTCAAGACTCTGGGGAAGCTGGCCAAATTCTTCTGAATAGCCAGCCCACTGCACAAAATGCTGACCTCCAATTGATATCTCAAAATTATTTGTACTTCTAAAGACAAGATGGCCACTTTTATGATGAAGGCGTGTATGCATGATATGCCGATCATCATCCATTAGATATTCTTCCCAACTAAACATAACCCCGATACCATGATCTTCTTTAAGAAATATAGGATCCCTGATAAAAAACCTAAGACCAGGTAGTGGTGAAGCGTTTAGAGACCATAATATTCCCTCGTTAGATGCACTTAGTTCTTGAAAAAGGTCCTCTCGCTGTTTCTTTCCCACTACCACTCCAATTTTAGGAGAAACATACTTAAAATAGGCCTCATCTATCCTGGCCCCACTTTCGTACCCATTTTTATATAAAACCCCTGCTCCTAATTCTATATATTTATCTGAAACTAGATTTAATGAAGCCTTTGAATTAAGCAGACCGAAGATATTGGTTTTTTCGTCTAGCCTTCCCCTGGAATTGGTATGCAACCAAAAAGGTGACTCCTTCTTTGTTGCTAGTTGTCCCTGTCCTTCAACTTTTAAATTATACTGAATTTGACCTTCAGCAGTTAATCCAATTGAAAGTAAGAAGACAATTAAAATGGTTAATCTCATATAAAGGATCTAGGAACACTGCAAATATTAATAATAAGAATTTAAATTATGTAATTTTGAAGCTAAAATAGTCCTGATGTTTTCAATATTTAATAAGAACATATATCTCGTTGATTTAATAAGTGGAATGACAGATTTCCACAACCATATTTTGCCGGGAATTGATGATGGAGCTAAAAATGCTACAGAATCATTGGAGTTGATTCATGCTTTTGGAGAGATCGGGATAAATAGTTTTGTCGCTACTCCGCACATAATTGGTGAATACTACCCCAACACTCGAGAATCCATATTTAGAGCCTTCAAAGTAATTGAAGATAAAACACCTGCTAACACGAAATTGACCTATGCTGCAGAGTACATGATGGATCAGCATTTTGTTAAAATAATGGACCAGGATGATTTATTAATAGTTACAAATAATAAAGTACTTGTAGAAATGTCCTATTTCCAGCCACCGTTAAATTTGAATGAAATATTATTTAAATTACAAAGTATTCGGTATTCGCCAATCTTAGCACACCCGGAAAGA
>JAHELO010000053.1 GCA_024644145.1 Christiangramia sp. | reverse complement strand
AGAATTAACTAAGAGCATACTAATAATTTAGCCGAAAAAGCTCCCTGTAATGGGCAATTATTACGAACAAAAAACAGAAATTATGAAATCTTTTAATCATTGGATATTAATTAGAGCTATTAGAACTTCAGCGGCATGCCTTTTACTATTAGGCCTGACGAGCTGGGAAAAGAAAACTCTAAACCTTTTTACATCTGAACGTTCAAATGGCCCTCAAAAGATCGTGGTAAAAAGTGAAGGGATGAGCTTCGGTCTTCCCGAAGAAATTAAATCTGGCTGGAATACTTTCCGAAATGAGATCAGAACCGGTAACCCGCTCTATTTTGTGGTAGAAAAACTGCCCGCAGGCAAAATCATAGAAGACAGTAAAGCCGAAAAAGTACCCGCTTTTCAGAAAAGAAATGATCTTATTGCAGAAGGGAACTTTAATATAGCAATGCAAATTTTATTATCCCTACAAAATTGGTACTGGAGTGTGATGTTACACGACGGCCCCAGCCTTGTCTCCTCAGGTCAGGCTGCGGAGGCTACAGTTGCTAAAACCTGGCACTTATGCCTTGATCTCTGAGGTACCAGCCCTCACTTGAAAAAACGGAATTAAAATATTTGAAATTCCACAACAATAAACCAAATAATAATTAAATAATTACATCATGAAATTCAGTAAAATTTTACAAACAGGCATTATAATATCCAGTCTGATATTTAGCGTTGGCTGTAAAGACAACAGTCATAAAACCGCAGAGACGATCAGCCTTAACGATTATAAGAAAGAGAAAAAAGAATCTGGCAATGCTGAACCGATTACAGTAATTTCCAGGGGAATGAACTTTGAACTTCCTAAAAAAATAAAATCTGGCTGGCAAACCTTCAGGTATGAGAATAGAAGCGGAGACACTCACTTTTTTATTCTTGAAAAACTACCTCCCGGCAAAAGCCTTCAGGATTCTGAGAAAGAGATAATACCCGTATTTGTTGATGCAATGAATTTGATAAATTCAGGTAATATGGAACAGGGGTTGAAAAAATTTGAAGAATTGCCGGAGTGGTTCTTTAATATCAAGTTCCTTGGTGGTGCCGGACTTATCTCCCCGGGCGAAACTGCTCAAACTACCTTAAACCTTAGTCCTGGCAATTACCTGATAGAATGTTATGTAAAGATGCCCGATGGCACTTTCCATTCGGCTATGGGCATGCTTGAAGAAATTGAAGTGTTACCGGTAAAGACCAAGATGCAGGAACCTAAAGCAGAAAACACTATTAATATCTCTACCGAAAACGGGATTGTTTTAACCCGGACACCTGCGAGTGGCAAACAACGTTTTCAGGTAAATTTCTTGGACCAGAAGGCATATGAAAATTTTGTAGGTCATGATGTGAATCTGGTACGCTATAAGTCTGAAAAAGATCTCAAAGCACTGAATGAATGGCTTAACTGGTTAGCGGTAGATTCATTCAAATCTCCTACCCCAGAGAATTTAGAATTCCTGGGAGGTGTGCAGGATTTACCGGCAGGAGAAACCGCATATTTCACGGCTACCCTTGCTCCCGGTAATTATGCATTGGTGGCCGAAATTCCCGATCCTGCTTCAAGAAAAATGCTTACCACATTTGTTATTGAGGAGAAGGACCTGGCAAGTGAGTAATCGTAATGTCATTAGCTCAATACTATTAAGTTCTTGAACAATAAAAGTTTTTTATACATCAGAAAAGGGGGGCTTGCGGAATTTCTAATTTCCGATTCCTATACTGGCCCTCTTTTTAACATTTATTAGTCTGATTTACAATAATTTAAAAAATAAAAATTTAGTACATTTAATGTTAAGAACTGATTCTGTAAAAAATAAATCAGTAGACCCTACCCTTAAGATTATCCCATTTCTTATTCAAGATTCCTGACCTCTTTTTCAGCTAATATTCAATTAAATCCTATTATCATGAAAAGGAATATTATTACATTTTTCATACTGCTATTATTTACGAGCTACGCGGGTGAAGCCCAGATATTAAAAAAACTTAAGAAAAAAAGCGAGGCAGCTGCCGAGCGTGTCATCCTCCGGAAGGCGGAACAAAAGACTGAAAAGGAGACCGAAAAAGCAATAGATACGCTGTTCGGAAATAAAAAAACATCAGAGGCTCCTGCCACCGGATCTGCTCCACAAACACAGGCTCCCGCGAACCAGAAGACCAACACAACCCCGGCACCTTCAGCTGAAAAGCCAATGGTTTGGACCAGGTATAATTTTGTTCCTGGAGATGAGATCATATTTAATGATGAACTGGCTAATGAAGAAAACGGAGAATTCCCATCGCGCTGGAACCTTTTGAAAGGAAATGCTGAAAACGCTATTATGGAAAGCGAACCGGTAATTAAGTTCAGCAACTCCACTATTATCACTCCACTGATAGATAAAGATGATTTTCTACCTGAGGTATTCACCCTTGAATTCGACGCCTGGTATAGTGAGGAAGAAATTTCGTCTAAGGTTTATTTTCAACGCTACAAAATAAGGCTCTGGGACGGTGTGTCCCATTATAAAATTCCCAATGCCGGCCCCGATTTCTCTGAACCTTTGGAAGTGTACAGACATGGAGCTCAATTAAATGGAAAGATAAACGGGACTCCCAGAAAAATAAATTCTTTTACTGAAGAATTAAATTACAACAAGGGCGAATGGCGACATATTGCTATTGCATTTAATAAACGGAGCCTAAAGGTTTTTGTTAATGAATTCAGGGCTTTAAATATCCCGGTGCTCGGTTTTAAACCTACAACCTTTTCCATTGAAGCATATACACATCCTCACTTCAAGGATAAACCAATTAGGGCTATTAAAAACATCCGGCTCGCCAGTGGTGGGAAAAAACTTTATGACAGGGTAGTTTCTGAAGGTAAGTTCATAACACGAGGAATTTTATTCGATGTAAACAAAGCGAGTATTAAACCGGAGTCGGGCGGTATATTAAATGAGATCGCGCAAATGATGCAGGAACATCCAGATATAAAATTCAGAATAGAAGGCCACACAGACAGTGACGGCGAGACCGAGTACAACCTCAACCTGTCAACGCAGCGTTCTATGGCCGTCAAGGATGCCCTTATTAAACTGAACATTGAACCCGGAAGGCTGGAATCAATAGGTTTTGGAGAGTCTAAACCCATAGCAGATAATACAAGTCCTGAAGGGAAAGCTAATAACAGACGTGTAGAATTTATAAAGATCTAACTCCCCGATTGAGGCACGCTACCACAATTATTAATTTTAATAATTTGAAGCAAGGTATTCCTATAAAGGTTTGGGTTCTAGAAGCATATTTTTTTGTATTTTTAACCTTGACAAGCTCTTTCCCCCCGAGAATAAAATAAAATCATTTTTGACCATATAAACAGAATTCATTTTTTCTACCCCGCAATTTTTTTATAGGTGGACCAACCAAAAAATTAATTCTGTTTTCTAGAAAACCGGTAAAATTTTTACCGGTTTTCATAGTTAAATCCCCTTGTTTTGGGATAAGTCCCAACCGATATTTCATCTTTTTAACCAGTATTTAAACCACGCTTCATTTTTCTGGTCATAAAATTATTAACAAATTATAACTAACTATCCTTCAGCCTGTTAAATATATCTTTTAACAAGAATGTATGAAGAACCTAGGCCAAGCCGTGTTGAAAACTTTGTTGAAAACGTTTACGCCATATTCTTTCATTATCTATCTCATTTTTAAATATTTGTTAAACTCTTTTCAATAAAAACCACAAAGACCAAAAAATTTAGCAATTATGGCCCAGAACGAACCCATTTTACAAGAGAACAAAGACCGCTTTGTGATCTTCCCCATAAAACATCATGATATATGGGACTGGTATAAAAAGATGGAAGCTTGTTTCTGGACCGCAGAAGAGATAGATCTTCACCAGGATCTAACCGACTGGAGTAATAAACTAAATGCAGACGAACGTTATTTCATCAAACACATACTCGCCTTTTTTGCAGCTTCAGATGGTATCGTAAACGAAAATCTTGCCGAGAACTTTGTTAATGAAGTTCAGTATTCAGAAGCAAAATTCTTTTATGGTTTTCAGATCATGATGGAGAACATTCATTCTGAAACCTATTCGCTTTTAATAGACACCTATGTAAAAGACGATAGGGAGAAGAATAAGTTATTCAAGGCTATTGAAGTTTTCCCCGCTATCAAAAAGAAAGCAGACTGGGCATTAAAATGGATAGAATCTGACTCTTTCGCGGAAAGGCTGATCGCCTTTGCTGCCGTAGAAGGAATTTTCTTTTCAGGTGCATTCTGTTCCATTTTCTGGTTAAAAAAGCGCGGTTTAATGCCGGGGCTTACTTTCTCAAATGAGCTTATTTCCAGAGATGAAGGTATGCATTGTGATTTTGCCGTTCACCTGCACAATAATCACCTGGTGAACAAAGTGCCTAAAGAAAAGATAAGAGAGATCATTATCGATGCTCTAAATATAGAACGGGAATTTGTCACCGAATCCCTTCCGGTTAGTTTGATCGGCATGAACGCCAAATTAATGACTCAATACCTTGAATTTGTTACAGACAGATTACTGGTAGAACTCGAATGTGAGAAGGAATTTAATGTTTCTAATCCTTTCGACTTCATGGATATGATCAACCTGCAGGGTAAAACCAATTTCTTCGAGAAGCGCGTAAGCGAATATCAGAAGGCGGGAGTGATGAATAAAGATAAAGAATCAGACGAGATCAGCTTTGACGCTGATTTCTAAAGAGCAACTGCGTCGTGTCCCCCAACCCGGCGCTGGTTGGTCTTTATAATTCTCAAATGAATTTTAATATTATTAATCCGGATTAACCAGCCGGGCAGGGAGCTAATGCATTTTCCGAAAATAAACTTTAGCCCAACCAACTAAAACCTTAGCGCATGTATGTAGTAAAAAGAGATGGGAGAAAAGAGCCCGTCATGTTCGACAAAATTACCGCCAGAGTTAAAAAACTCTGTTATGGCCTCAATGAATTAGTTGACCCGGTAAAAGTTGCCATGCGGGTAATTGAGGGACTGTATGATAATGTCTCTACCAGTGAACTTGATAATCTTGCTGCAGAGATCGCAGCCACACTCACTACCTCACATCCCGATTATGCGAAACTAGCTGCGCGAATTTCTGTCTCTAACCTGCATAAAAACACCAAGAAAACTTTCTCAGAGGTGATGACAGACCTCTATGAGTATGTAAATCCGCGTACCGGAGAAAAGGCCCCCTTACTATCAGATGAAGTATATGATGTGATCGTGAAAAACAGGGAAAAACTGGACTCGACCATAATCTACAACCGTGATTTCGGCTATGATTATTTCGGTTTTAAAACCCTGGAGCGGTCTTATCTTCTAAAATTAAACGGAGAGATCGCAGAACGGCCGCAGCACATGCTTATGAGAGTTTCCATAGGAATTCATATAGACGACCTGGATGCAGCTATAGAAACCTATGAGTTGATGTCTAAAAAGTTTTTTACACATGCTACCCCAACACTTTTTAATTCTGGCACTCCTAAACCACAAATGTCTTCATGCTTTCTTTTAACCATGAAAGACGATAGTATTGAAGGAATCTATGACACCCTGAAACAAACCGCACAGATCTCCCAGTCTGCAGGCGGGATAGGTCTTTCAATTCATAATGTAAGAGCTACCGGTTCCTATATATCTGGCACCAATGGTACTTCCAACGGGATTGTTCCTATGTTACGGGTATTTAACGATACCGCAAGGTATGTAGACCAGGGCGGAGGAAAAAGAAAAGGTTCTTTTGCCATGTATGTAGAGCCATGGCATGCTGATATTTTTGATTTTCTGGATCTTAAAAAGAACCATGGAAAAGAAGAAATGCGTGCCCGTGACCTTTTTTATGCGATGTGGATGCCAGATCTGTTCATGAAAAGAGTACAGGAAGATGGTAAATGGACCTTGATGTGTCCACACGAATGCCCGGGACTATACGATACTTATGGGGAGGAATTTGAAAAATTATACGAACAATATGAGGCTGAAGGGAAAGGCCGGCGCACCATAAAAGCCCGTGAGGTCTGGGAAAAGATCATGGAATCTCAAATTGAGACCGGCACCCCATACATGCTGTATAAAGATGCAGCGAACAGAAAATCCAATCAAAAGAATCTTGGTACCATACGATCTTCAAACCTGTGCACAGAGATATTAGAATATACCAGTGAAGATGAAGTAGCAGTTTGTAATCTGGCTTCCATAGCCCTGCCCATGTTCATTAAAGGCAATGAATTTGACCATAAGGAACTTTTCAGGATCACCAAAAGGGTAACCAAAAACCTGAACAAGGTTATAGACAGAAATTACTATCCGGTAAAGGAGGCTGAAAATTCCAATTTGCGGCATCGGCCTGTAGGACTGGGAGTTCAGGGGCTGGCAGATACTTTTATAAAATTAAGAATGCCATTCACCTCTGATGAGGCTAAAAAACTGAACCAGGAGATCTTTGAAACCCTATATTTTGCCGCAGTTACAGCTTCTATGGAACTGGCGAAGGAAGAAGGACCATATTCCACATTTAAAGGCTCACCTATAAGCCAGGGAGAATTCCAGTATAATATGTGGGGAGTTAAAGATGAAGAATTAAGCGGCAGATGGGACTGGGCCAAACTTCGCAAGCAGGTTATGAAGAATGGAGTTAGAAACTCCCTGTTGCTAGCCCCCATGCCAACAGCATCTACATCGCAGATCCTCGGCAATAATGAAGCGTTTGAGCCTTATACCTCTAACATCTATACCAGAAGGGTACTTTCAGGTGAATTTATTGTGGTGAACAAGCATTTACTGGAAGACCTCGTATCCAGGGATCTTTGGAATGATGATGTTAAGAATGCCATAATGCGCAATAATGGCTCGGTACAGGATATAGACATTATTCCCCAGGATCTTAAAGAATTGTATAAGACAGTTTGGGAGATGAGCATGAAAGATATCATAGATATGTCCAGGCATCGTGGATACTTCATAGACCAGTCACAATCGCTTAACCTGTTCATGGAAAGCGCAAATTACAGCAAATTGACCTCGATGCATTTTTATGCATGGAAAAGCGGGTTGAAAACAGGAATGTATTATCTGCGGACTAAATCTGCAGTAGATGCTATCAAGTTTACCCTGGAAAAAGAAAAGAAAAAAGAACCTGTGGCTGCAGCAACTGAAGTTGCTACAAAAACAGTGGAAAAACTAATATCAGAACCGGTACTTTCTCAACCATCTGAGGAAGAAGGGGCCTTAAGTCCCGAAGAACTTAGAGCGATCATTGCTCAGTCCAAAGAAGCAGAAGGCGATGACTGCCTGATGTGCGGATCTTAAAAATTTGGCTAATTCATTTTTGAATTAAGAAGGGGAAGTAGTTATTACTTCCCTTTTTTAATATTTTTGGCCGCATTAAAGAAAATCATATGAATTGGGAACAACTCTTATCTCTTAAAAGATTTGGCGATACACATAAAAGACTTAGAAACGAGCAAAACGAGACGAGGCTTGGATTTGAAGTAGACTACGACAGAATCATCTTTTCATCTGCTTTCAGAAGTTTACAGGATAAGACCCAGGTAATCCCACTTTCAAAGACAGATTTTGTGCATACCCGCCTCACGCACAGCCTGGAGGTTTCGGTAGTTGGGAGATCTCTGGGCAGGCTTGCCGGGCAGAAGCTTATAGAAAAACACCCCCATTTAAAAGATACATTTGGCTATCAAATGAACGATTTTGGAGCCATCGTTGCCGCAGCAGCACTCGCGCATGATATTGGAAATCCACCATTTGGGCATTCCGGAGAGAAAGCGATAGGAGAATATTTTAGCCACGGAAACGGAAAACGCTTTAAGGAGCAGCTTTCAGAAAAGGAATTCCAGGACCTGGTAAAATTTGAAGGTAACGCGAACGGGTTTAAAATACTTACAGAAAACCGTCCCGGTATTGAAGGCGGTCTAAGATTGTCCTACTCAACCCTTGGAGCATTTACAAAGTATCCCAAAGAATCCCTGCCCCACAAGCCGTCCAACAAAATAGAGGATAAGAAATTCGGATTTTTTCAGAGTGAAAAGGCCATATTTGAAGAAGTGGCTGAAGAGCTTGGACTTAAAAAAACAAGGGACGGAAAAGACATTGGCTATTCAAGACATCCATTAGCCTTTTTAGTGGAGGCAGCAGATGATATTTGTTATACTATAATCGATTTTGAAGACGGGATCAACCTTGGTCTTATAGATGAAGATTATGCCCTGGAATACCTGATTAAACTAGTTAAAGACAGTATTAATACCGGGAAATACAACCAGCTGAAAAATACTGCAGACAGGCTTGCATATCTGCGATCTCTGGCCATTAATACCCTCATCACTGAGGCGGCTGATATATTTATAAAAAACGAAGACGCGATCCTGAAAGGGGAATTTCACGAATCCCTTTTTGATAAGAGTAGCTATGAAGCTCAGATAAAAGATATTATTAAAATTAGTGTTGAGAAGATATATCAAAGCGAAGAGGTAATAGGAAAAGAGATCGCCGGATATCGTATGCTGTCCTATTTACTCGATATTTATACTAAGGCGCTACTACCTGAAGCGAATATCGAAGATTCCAACTTTACAAAACTGGTTCTTAAATCGGTGCCACAACTGGATCCACTAAGAGAAAGTGAATCGGTTTATCAAAAATTAATAGGTATATGTTCCTATACGGCCTCGCTAACAGATGGAATGACTGTGTCCTCCTTCGAG
>JAHELO010000052.1 GCA_024644145.1 Christiangramia sp. | reverse complement strand
TTCCCCGGAATCTTTTTTTGAGGATGGTCTAAAATACTCCGGAGACGACTTTAGTTGGATCGTAGACAATTATGAAGATCTTGAAAACAGATTTGCTGGAATTAGAAAAACCTCCGGAGCGAATATTAGTTTAGCTTTAATTAGTGAAGGTTCTAATGATCTGGCAGGAATTATTCGTTATGTAATCCCGGGATCCCCTGCAGATAATGCCGGTTTAGAACGAGGCATGTTGTTTACAGAGCTTAACGGAACTCAAATGACCCTTAGTAATTATAGTGATCTGCTTGGAACAGATGATATTACTTTTGGATTCGCGGAGTACACATCTTCAGGCCTAGAGACTACCGGTGAAACAGTAAATGTTACTAAAATAGAACTTATAGAAAACCCCATTCATGTCGCAAAAACTATTGACCTTGATGGAATAAAAGTGGGCTATTTAATGTATAATAGCTTTACCCATGATTTTGATGGGGAATTAAACGATGTTTTTGCTCAGTTTAAAAATGAGGGAGTTACAGAATTGGTATTAGACCTTAGATATAATGGTGGTGGTAGAGTTTCTTCTGCTACAGATCTTGCCAGCATGATCACCGGTCAATTTAAAGGTGAAATTCTTATAAGAACAAAGTACAATGATAATATCGAATCATTGTTAAGTCAAAGTCAAAAGGAAACTAGATTTGATGACAGAATTTTTGACGGGAATGAATCAGATCACCCTAATCATCAATCTACTCCTATAAATAGCCTGAACCTTAATAAATTATATGTTATTGCCACTCGATCTTCAGCTTCTGCCAGTGAGCTGGTAATTAATGGCCTAGCCCCACATATTGAGGTAATCCATATAGGATCTAAAACTGTTGGTAAGGTACAGGCTTCTGTTACATTATATGATGCCGATGTACCCTATTATAATAAGACTGGCTTAAATCCAGACCACAAATATGCCATGCAGCCTCTTATTTCCACTTCGGTAAATAAAAATGGTGAAGCATTTCCTGACGGACTTATTCCTGATATTGAAATAAAAGAAGCATGGGATAATTATGGAATTCTAGGAGATACTTCAGAACCTTTACTTGCTACAGCTCTAAATGAAATTTCCAGTAACAGACAGTTACAGGACGCTATAAAAGCAGGTTCTTTCAGGCCTGAATTTATTGCCGAAAGTTATGAAGACGAGCAATCTTATAGAAATATGTATGAGGATAACTTACCTGAGTTTGACTTAAATAAAATCAAAACTCCTGATTTTAAGCAGTAGTTCGTAATATTATGAAAAATAGAAACCCCGCTTTAGAGCGGGGTTTTTCATTATGTATAAATTCTTAATTAAAATAAATACCATTCGGATTAATACCAACGGTATAGGTCTTCTGTAGACTACCATTATTAAGATCATAAACAAAAAGATTCCCATTCCCAGAAAAATCTGCTCTGGGTGAGGCAATAAAAACTTGGCCATCATGAATCTCAAATCCATATAAAACCGCGACTTCATCAAAACTAAATTCAGGAGTAGGCTGGAACCCGCTTTCAGTATTATATCTATATAGATCTTTACCCATGGTAAATAAAGCTTCATTATTGATTATAGAAAGATTTGAAGGATGCATGCCTGGCTCCGGTAAATTAAAACTACCAAGCACGCTGAGAGTAGCAATATCAATTTTAGTAAGGTTTCCGGGAGTTTCGGTATCGGCATACGAAGGCTTGCCAGATGAAAGAACCCATAGCTCATTACCCTTAATCTCCATGGAGTCTGGCAGATCACCCGCTTCAATTTCTTTGATAACCATATCTGATTCACTATTGATAACAGAAATGATATTATTAAAAGAAAATCCGCCCTTATGAGCAACAAATAAGGAGTTATTTGAAGCCAGCATTTTTTCTGGTCCTTCGGCTACTGAAATAGATTTCATGAACGTGAAATCTTTAAGGTCGAAAACTGCAATAAAATCATCGTCTGCATTCATGCCATCCCCCCAGTTGGATATATAAAGCTTATCTCCTATCACCTCTGCATAGCGCGGATTATGAAGATTTGAACTAATAGTTGCAAGGCTTTTAAAGGTAAACCGGTTCACGATCTCTATTTTATTAGAGCCATTTACTACAATTACACCTAAATTCTCATGAAACTCTATACTTTGTGCCGTATCGCCTAAGTTAGATCCATTAATTTTGGAAAAAATTAATGGCTGGTTATTGTCATCTTCATCATTAATAAAGTGGACACTGGCATTAGATGAGCCAAAGTTTCCTTCATTCAGGACAACGATTCCAGATTCAAAAGCTGCTTCTGCAGCCGGCATTGGACAACAATCTATATCTTTTTCGCAGGAAAAAAACAGAAAACCGACACATAGACTAAATAATAGATACTTGTAATTCATGATTAAAAATTAAATGTTAGGTGGGTTTGTATAGACCTTCCAGGCATAATTCGCGAAGGAAGACTTTGATATTTTTTATTCAAAAGGTTATCCATATTCACTTGGAGCGTAATACCGGGCATAATTGAATATGCAATTCCTAAATTCATCAAATAGTAGCCATCCAGTTCATATTCATTATCTGTAGAAGTATATATTCTTCCATTGTACAAAGATTGAAGAATTAATTCAAGTTCTCCCAGATTGTAGCCGGCGGAAAAAGTGGCTTTATGTTTGGGCGTGTAAATCAACTGACTTTTGGTTTCCTTATCAATAGCCCGGCTATAGCCATAACTACCGTTAAGAGAAAGAAAACCTTCACCCATACTGGTTTCATAACCTGAAAATAGTTCCAGGCCATAATTATAACTTTCAGCAGTATTTATAGGGCGCCAGACTCCAGTGCTATCTGGGATCCAGCGTATTAAATCATTTATATCTATAATATACCCGGTTAGATTAAAGCTTAATTCATCGAAGTGAAATTCATTTCCTATTTCAGCCTGTAGAGAAGTTTCAGGGTTCAAATCTACATTGCCACCTTCCTGCCAGAAAAGATCATTGAAAGTTGGCACTCTGAAATTACGGGAGGTATTAAACCTTATAAAATAACCATCAGTAATTTTATAAGAAGTTCCTACAGAGAAAAGTAATGGTGATTCATAACCTTCCGCAGCTTCCTGCCTTAGGCTAAATTGGTATTGAAAATCATTTAATCCATGGCTCCATAAAACTGAAAGTCCACCAATCCTGCGCTGCGCATCCCCTATGCCGGTGCCCTCCCCGGTAACTTTATTATAGTCGGCCAGAACATTTAATTTAATATTTTCAGAAATTTCATAACCAAGATCATATTTTATGATGGCAGATTGTACCTTTCCTACACTAAAATTACTGAGATTTCGGTTCTCAAAATATTTGAATTCTTCTTCTATCCAGGCCAGTTTGAGATTACTGGTTAACTTTCCCATGAAGTATTTCCATTCCATAAGATTTCTAGAATTTTTATCTTCATATTTACTCCTGGACGGTCTATCCAATGTACCTGAAAATCCCCGAGCTCCCTGATAGTAATTGGAATAGAACTTCACAATATTATTTTCACCCATCCAGTGGGCAAATGAGGCATCGAGGGAAATATTATAAAAGTCTCCATTTTCATTTACTGCACCGGTACGTGGGTAGCTGTAATTATTCTCAGACATTACACTTCCCAACCCAATATTTAAACTTGTTTTATCATTTGAAAAACTACCTTTATAGGAAGCCTGATAAGTCTCAAAACTCCCATATCCAAGCCGTAACTTATTGTTTGATTTTTCATCAAATTGAAATACGTTATTCAGGTGTACACTGCCGCCAATAGCACCACTTCCATAGATCACACTTCCACCGCCCGGCTTTAAACTTATATTTTCAAAGCCTCTTGTGTTTATGGTATTAAAATCTGTTTGACCTGTAAACTGGGAGTTTATATTCACTCCATTCCATATTACAGCAGTTTGCGCAGCACCTGTTCCCCTTACCGAAATCGAAGAAACCATACCCTGGCCGTTTTCACGAAAAAAGAAAGGTGAATTGAACTTCAGGAGAGAAGTTAAAGAAGGTGCAGATTTCTGAATATCCGCTTCCCCAAGCACCTGTACTAGTTGACCTTTAGAATAGCTTTTAAGCTTAACATCACTTAACCTGACTTCATCGAGCCAGTTAATGGTGTCATTTTGAGCAACAATCTGTAAGTTGCTACAAAAGAAAAATGCAATTAAAAAAAAGATGTTTCTATTCATAATCTACAGACCTTTATCCCGAAAGTCACTCGATACTGGTTGAAATTCAGGCAGGTCTCCTGGCTCACGTACTGCAATTCACCTTCCCATCTGCTAATGGCTGATAGTGGTATGAAGAATTATTGCAGCCATCCGCCTCAGGCGGACAAAGCTTACAGTTGCGGGAACAGCTCAGGTTTCGAATAAAAATCGCCCTGATTCCCTTTTAATCCACGCAGAAAAATATCGGCGTTGAACCAAAACTTCATGGCGAAATTAAACAATTTAACCTGGTTACCGATTCAAAAAGCTAAATAATCTTACTTTTGAATTCAAAATCTCCATCTTGAAGTATGTTTATTTCATAATTCTATTGCTAGGTTTCTGTGCATGTAAAAACGGAACCAGGGAAAAATCTATGATTCCGAAAGACGGAGAGGTACTATCGATTGAAAACGCCAAAGGCTTTAGCATCACCAAATTTAACGGGTACAGCATTTTAAAAGTCAAGACCCCCTGGCCAGGAGCCGAGAATGAATTAGTGTATCTTTTAAAAGAGCAAGGAACTGGCGTTCCCGAAGATATCCATTATGACCAGGTAATTGAAGTTCCCATAAAAAAAGTGATAGTTACCTCTACCACCCATATCCCCGCTTTAGAAGCTTTGGAGACCGAAAATAGCCTGGTTGGATTTCCCGGGTTAAACTATATTTCTTCCACAAAGACCAGAGCACGTATTGCCAACCAACAGATCTCTGAACTAGGCCAAAATGAAGATCTCAATACAGAAGTCCTTATTGAGCTATCACCAGATGCTGTGATCGGATTCTCCATCAATGCTTCGAATAAGAGTTATGAAACGGTACAGAAAACCGGGATCCCCGTGATTTATAACGGCGACTGGACTGAACAAACACCATTAGGTAAGGCGGAATGGATCAAATTCTTTGGAGTTTTATATGGTAAGGAAAATAAGGCAGAAAAAATTTTCAACCAGATCAAATACGAATATCTATCTGCTAAAGAGCTAGCAAAAAACGCGGACTACAGCCCGAAAGTGATAAGCGGTTCTATGTATAATGATAAATGGTATATGCCATACGGAAACTCCTGGCAGGCCCGGTTCATTAAAGATGCCAATGGGCGCTATCTGTATGCAGACACTCAGGGAGACGGCAGCCTTTCCCTGGCTTTTGAAAGCGTACTGGAAAAAGCTGAAGATGCTGAAATCTGGGTAAGTTCCGGCCAGTTTACATCTTACGAACAATTGTTCAACGAATCTTCTCATTATCATCGGTTTAAGGCCGTGAAAAATAAAAATGTTTATAGTGTAAGCCTTACTCAGGGAGAAACCGGCGGGATTCTCTTCTATGAGTTAGGACCGCAGAGGCCAGATCTTATTTTAAAAGACCTTGTATCTATCTTTCATCCGGAATTAGAAATAGATCACGAACCTGTATTCTATAAAGCACTTAAATAATGCTGGATCAGAAAAAATATACGTTCTCTATTATCCTGCTTTTCCTTGCGGTGATAATTACTGCTCTGGTCAATATTAGCCTGGGCTCTGTGAATATTCCTGTTACAGAGGTCACGGCTTCCCTCTTGGGCCTGGATGTTGAGAAAGAAACCTGGAATTATATCATTATTAACTACAGGCTTCCAAAAGCAATCACCGCCATTATAACCGGTTCGGGGCTTGCTGTTAGCGGCCTTTTAATGCAGACCCTTTTCAGAAACCCCCTTGCTGGCCCTTACGTATTAGGCCTTAGTAGTGGAGCGAGTCTTGGTGTGGCGGTGGTTTTTATGGGTGCATCAATTTTCGGAGCTTCTTTTGCAGCCATTCTCCTTTCTAAATGGAGTCTTGTAATTGCCTCCAGCCTGGGCAGCCTCATTGTGCTATTTGCGGTTATCCTCGCCTCTATTCGACTGAGAGACACCATGGCGATTTTAATTATTGGTTTAATGTTCGCAAGCCTTACGGCCGCAATAGTTAGTGTACTGGCATATTTTAGCCCGGCCTCTCAACTCCAGCAGTATGTATTTTGGTCGTATGGAAGTCTTGGCGACCTAAGTTGGGAAGAAGTTTTTATCCTGGGGATATTCTGGATCATGGGACTCCTTATTAGCATTGGCAGCATTAAAAATCTAAACTCCCTCCTCCTTGGGGAACAATATGCCAGGAGTCTTGGTACAAACATAAAAAAGAACAGGTTTGCAATTATAATCGCTACCAGTTTACTTGCCGGTAGTATTACGGCATTCGCAGGCCCCATTGCTTTCATAGGTCTAGCTGTGCCACATCTGGTAAGGCAGATCATTCCCTCTGCCAACCATATTACCCTGGTCCCGGCAGTTATATTTGGAGGAGCGATCTTAATGCTCTTCTGCGATATTATTGCTCAATTACCGGGCAGCGAACATAGTTTACCAATAAATGCCATTACCTCCCTTATTGGAGCTCCAGTTGTGATCTGGCTACTTGTAAGGAAAAGAAAATTTAATTTTTAGGTGAAAGCAGAAATTTCAAATACTGTCCTTAAAACCTTAAATCTTAGCATTGGCTATAGAAAGAAAAATGTGGTGAATAATGTTGCATCTGATATTAATATCGAGATAAAACCTGGCGAATTAGTTGCGGTAATAGGTGTGAACGGCGCAGGTAAATCTACTTTACTAAAAACTTTAAGCGGAATCACTCAACCTATTGATGGAGAGGTTTTTATAAACGAACTTAAATTATCAAAAACAGAGCCTGACAAATTGGCAAAACAGATCAGCCTGGTTCTAACTGAGCAAAACATTTCTAAAAATTTAAGTGTGATAGAATTGGTTGCTTTAGGACGACAACCATACACGAATTGGATTGGTAGTCTTACGAGAAAGGATCTTAAAAAGATTATGAATGCTATTCAATTGGTGAATATTGAGAATATAAAGAATAAAAAGTGCAACGAATTAAGTGATGGTCAGTTTCAAAAGGTTTTGATCGCCAGGGCCCTCGCCCAGGAAACTTCTATGATAATTCTGGATGAACCCACCACCCATTTAGATCTATATCATAAGGCCTATGTACTAAAATTACTGCAAAATTTGAGCAAAGAAACCAACAAGGCTATTATTTTCGCTTCACACGAGATCAATCTAGCCTTGCAGCTTTGCGACAAACTTGTGATTATCAAGGATAAAAAAGCATTATCTGGAACTCCTGCTGAATTAATTCAATCAGATGCTTTAGATGATCTATTTCCTGAACATCTTATACATTTTGACAAGAAGACCTCTAGTTTCAAAATAAAATAGCAAACCTGCCGAAATTTTATAAACCTCCCTTCTCTAAAAATCTTATTTAAGTATCTTTGGGAAAACCGCGATTTACATGAATGATTATCTTTTAATCACCCTAATATTCCTTGTAGCATTAGGTATAGGAATTTACTTTGGAAAACTTATTTCGTCATTAAAATCTAAATCTGAAACCGGAAGGCTTGAAGAAAAGAATAGTCAACTTACACTTCAAATAGACGAACTTAAAGATCATTTAGACAAGGTTTTACAAGATCACAAAACTGAAGTGCAGGAGTTAAAAAATGAAGCTCATGCAGATCTGGAGAAGGTTGAAAGAGAGCGTGAAGAAATTAGAAAAGAAAAGGATAATCTAAGCCTTCAGTTGACACGTAAAGTTTCTGAATTCAACAATCTTCAGGAACGTAATGATGAACAGAAAGCCGAAGTAGAAAAATTACAGGAGAAGTTTACCAAGGAATTTGAAAATCTCGCCAACAAGATCCTGGACCAGAAATCGGAAAAATTTACTACGCTTAACAAGCAAAATATTGAGAACATTCTGGATCCCCTTCAGAAAAAGATCAAGGATTTTGAAGAGAAGGTAAATAAAAGTGATTCAGAGTCAGTAAAAAGGCATGCCGAACTGGGAGAAAAATTAAAGTTCCTTAACGAACAGAGCTTAAAGATTAGTGAGGATGCCACAAACCTTACAAAAGCACTAAAGGGAGATACTAAAATGCAGGGGAACTGGGGAGAAATGGTTCTTGAGCGTGTGCTGGAAAGAAGTGGGCTACAAAAAGACAGTGAATATTTTGTTCAGCAAAGTTTTAATACTGAGGATGGTAAAAGGGTAATGCCAGATGTTATCATACACCTGCCTGGAGACAAGAAGATGGTGGTAGACTCCAAAGTGTCTTTAAACGCATATGAGCGGTATATAAATGAACATGAGGACCAGGATAAAAATACTCATCTTAAGAATCACCTGATCTCGGTTCGAAACAGGGTAAATGAGCTCAGCAACAAGAATTACCATACTCTTTATCAAATGGAAAGTCCAGATTTTGTTCTGCTTTTCATACCTATAGAAGCTGCCTTTGCAATTGCATCCAACGAACATCCAGGCTTGTACAGTGATGCATTTGATAAGAACATCATCATTGTAACCCCAACTACCCTTCTGGCAGTGTTAAAGACCATAGACAGCATGTGGCAGAATGAAAAACAAAAACAAAATGCGATCCAGATCGCAACCCAGGCCGGAGCCGATCCAGGCTCGACGGGTCAGCCGCCCAATGCCTTGGTACTGCTCGACGACAGCCACCAAAAGCAAGCTGAGGAGAACGAACTGAAACGTGACCCCGAGGATGCCGG
>JAHELO010000051.1 GCA_024644145.1 Christiangramia sp. | reverse complement strand
CGCAAAAATTATAAAGAATGATCAAGATTACTCTGCCAGACGGAAGTATTAAAGAGTTTGAAAATGGCACTACTCCAATGGATGTAGCCAAAAGTATAAGTGAAGGCTTAGCAAGGAATGTAATTTCAGCTAAATTTAATGATGAAACGGTTGAAGTTTCCACTCCTTTAACTACAGATGGAAATCTTGTTCTATATACATGGAGTAACGACGAAGGCAAGAAAGCATTCTGGCATTCCACTTCTCATGTAATGGCTCAGGCGATACAGGATCTATATCCTGGAGCTAAGCTCACTATTGGTCCAGCAATTGAAAGAGGTTTTTATTACGACGTAGATTTTGGCGATCAGAAGATTTCTGATAACGACTTCAAAAAGATCGAAAACCGGATGCTGGAGATCGCTCGTGGTAAACATGATTTTAAAATGAGAGAAGTTTCCAAACAGGAAGCTCTGGATTTTTATAAAAACGAAAACAATCAATTTAAGGTTGAATTAATAGAAAACCTTGAAGACGGCGAGATTACTTTTTGTGATCATGACTCTTTCACCGATTTATGCCGCGGAGGCCATATTCCGAATACCGGAATAATAAAAGCGGTAAAGTTGATGAGTGTTGCCGGTGCCTACTGGAGAGGAGATGAAAAAAATCCACAATTGACCAGGGTATATGGAATTTCCTTTCCAAAGCAAAAGGAATTAAAGGAGTATCTGGAATTACTGGAGGAAGCTAAAAAACGTGATCACAGAAAACTTGGTAAAGAACTGGAGCTTTTTACCTTTTCCCAAAAGGTTGGCCAGGGTTTACCTCTATGGTTACCTAAAGGAGCTGCATTAAGAGAACGCCTGGAGAACTTTTTAAAGAAGGCTCAAAAACAAGCCGGATACGAAATGGTAGTTAGCCCTCATATAGGGAGTAAAGAACTATATGTAACTTCAGGCCATTTTGCTAAATATGGTGAAGACAGCTTTCAACCTATAAGCACTCCTAATGAAGGGGAAGAATTCATGTTAAAGCCAATGAATTGCCCGCACCATTGTGAGATGTACAATGCGTCTTCCTGGAGTTACAGAGATCTCCCAAAAAGATTCGCTGAATTCGGTACCGTATATAGATATGAACAAAGCGGGGAGCTTCATGGTTTAACGAGGGTACGTGGTTTTACTCAGGATGATGCTCATATATTTTGTATGCCAGAACAATTGGACGAAGAATTCAAAAAAGTAATCGACCTTACCTTATATGTATTCAAATCCCTGGGATTTGATGATTTTGTTACCCAGGTATCTTTAAGAGACCCTGATAATAAAGAAAAATACATAGGATCTGATGATGTCTGGGAAAAAGCAGAAAATGCAATTATAAATGCAGCAGAGGAAAAAGGACTTAACTATGTTGTAGAAACAGGTGAAGCAGCATTTTATGGCCCAAAACTGGACTTTATGGTAAGAGATGCACTGGGCCGAAGCTGGCAGCTAGGTACTATTCAGGTAGATTATAATTTACCTGAACGTTTTGACCTGACATATAAAGGAAGTGACAATGAGTCACACCGACCAGTCATGATTCACCGTGCACCCTTTGGTAGTATGGAGCGCTTTGTAGCTATCCTTCTGGAACATACTGGTGGTAATTTCCCTCTGTGGCTAATGCCTGAGCAGGCTATTATTCTCTCACTCAGTGAGAAATATGAAAAATACTCACAAAAAGTTTTAACTTTGCTTGAAAATAACGAAATTCGCGCCCTTGTAGATAACAGAAACGAGACGATAGGCAAGAAAATCAGGGAAGCTGAAGTTAATAAATTCCCATATATGCTTATTGTTGGAGAGCAGGAAGCCAATGATGGTACGATTTCTGTACGTAAACACAGCGAAGGGGATTTGGGTACCATGAAGATCGAAGAATTTGCAAATTTGATTAATACAGAAATCAATAGTACCTTAAAGCCTTTTAAAACTGAAGTTTAATTAAAATTTTAAGCCATAGCTATACGTAGAAAAAAACCGAACAGATTCGGAAGACAAAAAGAAGAACAACACCGAATCAACGAGAAAATTAAATCAGACGAAGTACGCCTTGTTGGCGACAACGTAGAAATGGATGTATATCCAATCAGGAAGGCCCTAGCCATAGCGCAGGAACTTGAACTTGATCTGGTAGAAATTTCTCCGAACGCCAAGCCTCCCGTTGCCAAGGTCATGGATTATAAAAAGTTTCTTTATGAACAGAAGAAACGTGAAAAAGCCATGAAAGCCAAGGCCAGTAAGGTGGTGGTTAAAGAAATTCGATTTGGTCCCAATACAGATGACCATGATTACGAATTCAAAAAACGTAACGCTGAAAAGTTTTTGAAAGAAGGTGCAAAGCTTAAGGCTTTTGTATTCTTTAAAGGTCGTTCAATAGTTTTTAAAGATAAAGGAGAGATCCTGCTTTTAAGACTTGCACAAGATCTGGAAGAATATGGTAAAGTGGAACAAATGCCAAAATTGGAAGGAAAACGTATGACTATGTTTTTATCTCCCAAGAAAACGAAATAAAGAGAATAAGAGAGTTAATTATAAAACAGGACAGCAATGCCTAAAATGAAAACTAAATCCAGTGCCAAGAAGCGTTTTAAGCTAACAGGTACAGGTAAGATTAAAAGAAAGCACGCGTTTAAGAGTCATATCTTAACAAAGAAGTCTAAGAAACGTAAGCTAGCCTTAACTCACAGTACTTTGGTACATGATGCAGATAAGGACAATGTCAAACTTCAATTACGTTTAAAGTAAATTGAAGCTCTTGAGGTTTAATTAATTTATTTAACCATGGAGTTGGGCAAAATTGAATAAATTTTGAAAGTGTCTATAACAGACCGCCTACTACAAAAAAATGTAAAATATGCCAAGATCAGTAAACTCAGTTGCCAAAAGGGCACGTAGAAAAAAAGTTTTAAAGCAAGCAAAAGGATATTTCGGGCGTCGTAAAAACGTTTGGACTGTTGCTAAAAATGCGGTTGATAAAGCTATGCTTTATGCATACAGAGACCGTAAAGCTAAGAAACGTAACTTCCGTTCTTTATGGATAATGCGTATTAACGCTGCAGCCAGACAAGAAGGGTTATCTTACTCTCAATTTATGGGGAAACTTAAAACCAATGGAATTGGTTTGAACCGTAAGGTTCTTGCCGATTTGGCGATGAATAACCCAGAGGCTTTTAAAGCAATTGTAGATAAAGTAAAATAAAACGATTATACTCTCTTATAAAATCCGGTTCATTAATGAACCGGATTTTTTTTTGCTTAGTTCCCGGCTTTCTTAAATATCCCTAAAATTTGCCGGAACACTTCATCAAGCTTCTGCACTGGTTCCAAAACCGATGCATTCATTAAGTTCTTATTCCCATCACTCAAATTTGAATCGTCGTACAGGTAGGCCAGGATAAAGTTATTTTCCTTAAAGTCTTTATTTAAGGTTTCTGTATATGTCTCTCCCTGCCCATGTACCGAGTGTATATTTTTACTTTTTAGAACTAAAACAAGATTGTCATCTGGCTTAACTTCCCGCAGGATAATTCCATTAGTAGAAATATGGTTTAAAGGGATAAATTCAACATCAACTGGATAAGCTTTCTGAATTCTTTCTAAAATATCTAAACACCTATCTGTCCCATAAATATTTAGTTTTGCGCCTGAATTGCGACCCAGTTTCCACAGTTTATTCAATAAGGATGGAAAACCAGATTCATGCTCTACACCTTCGGGCAGAAAAACAAGATGTCTTTTGATCGTATTTAGAGGCTGAACAGATTTATATATAAAAGTATTGGCTTTTGTTTTTTGCAGAACTCCTTCAGTTAACTCTCCTAAAAAGGAATCGGATAGTTTCTTTTTTACATGTAGACCCAGAAACACATCAGTGATCTGATTTTCTCTGACTGCCCCAAGAATCCCGTTTGAAAAATTAAAATCATATCTCAGGATTGGGTGCAGGTAATTCTCACTTGCTATGGCAACTTCTGAAGCATGATTTAATATGCGTACCGAATCCTTTTCGTCTTCCTCCTGTCCGTCTTTACTATTTAGTACATTAAGCCCGTATAAGCCTGAGTTTTGATCAGATTTTAATAACACTGCAAGATTCACCAGCTCTTCGACATTATTATAATTTTTTAGGGAAATAAGAATTCTTTCCTCCAGTTCTGTTCCCTCAGAAGAATACGAATCTATTCCAGAAACTAGAATACCTTTACCACCTCTTGTTGCCGAAAACGTTGCTACTGTACAGGTAAAAAGTATCATTAATATAGTGCCATTAAGCACGTTTTCGTTCAACAATCTAACAGGTTCTCCATTTACAGATTCACCCAGGATAATATTATAACCAATTAGAACCGCTGCCAGGGTAGCAGCAGCCTGGGCATTACTCAGCCCAAAGATTACCTGTGCCTCAGGTTTAGAAAAATTGAAAGTTTTTTGTGTTAAAATCGCGGCAAGGTATTTCGAAAGTGTTGCTATAAAGATCATAATTCCTCCAACCTTGAGGGTTTCCAGATCTTCAAAGAATAACTGATAGTTGATCAACATCCCTATCCCTATAAGGAAAAAAGGAATAAAGATGGCATTTCCAACGAACTCCACTCTATTCATCAGGGCAGATGTTCGTGGAATTAGGCGGTTAAGGGATAGCCCGGCCAGAAAAGCACCTATTATACCTTCCACGCCAGCCAATTCAGCAAGAAAAGCTGCAAGAAAAACCATTGCCAGCACGAAGATATATTGAGCAACATTATCTTCTACATTTCTGAAAAACCATCTTCCAATCACTGGGAAGAGAAAAAGAACTATTCCTCCAAATACAAGAACCTGTAACGTGAGTTTGGTCCAGAATGCTGGTGTCACTTCACCCCTGGTCATTCCAACGATCACCGCCAGCACGAGTAAGGCAAGCGTATCTGTAATGATGGTCCCTCCTACCGTGATATTGACTGCTATATTCCGGGTGATTCCCAATTTCCTGATTATCGGGTAGGCGATCAGGGTATGGGAGGCAAACATACTGGCCAGTAAAACAGAGGATAATAATGAAAATTTCAATAAGTACAATCCTCCTAAAATCCCAAGAAACATAGGAATACAAAAAGTATAAAGTCCAAAAATGATGCTTTTCACCCTGTTCTTTTTAAAATCTCCCATATCTACCTCCAGCCCGGCAAGGAACATGATATATAATAAGCCGGCAGTACCAGAAAGGATAATCCCGCTATCTCTTTCCAGAATATTGAAAGCATGGGGTCCAATAATAGCTCCTGCTAAGATCAATCCCAGAATCGAAGGTATTTTAAGTCTGTTAAAAAGTACTGGGACAACCAGGATGATTAAAAGTATGATGAGAAATTTTAATACAGGATTAACCAGGGGTAGTGAAAAATCGATATTTAATAACACTACCATCATTTTAAATAATTAATTCCCATAATTATGTGGCACCACTACCAGTAAGTGTAAGTACTAATTTTCTGTGACCACCATGGTCCCGGAACTCACATAGATAAATTCCCTGCCAGGTCCCCAGGTTTAATTTCCCGTCGCTCACCGGGATTTGTAATGAAAAACCCGTTAAAACTCCTTTAATATGGGCTGGCATATCATCTGGTCCTTCAAGTGTATGTTTATAATATGGCTGGTTTTCTGGCACCATCACATTAAAATGACTTTCAAAATCTTCCCGTACTGTAGGGTCTGCATTCTCGTTAATAGCAATTCCCGCAGAAGTATGTTTAATAAAGATATGCAAAATCCCTATCTCAATATTTCGGATCTCAGAAAATTGAGACATCACCTCTTCGGTTACTAAATGGAAACCGCGCTTCTTAGGTTTTAAAATTATTTCTTTTTGATATAATCTCATCTCTTAAATAAAACTCTAAGTTTTTTGCTCTTTCTTCTTTGCTGCGGGAAAAAGGACATTATTAAGAATGAGACGATAACCCGGAGAATTTGGATGAAGTTCCAGTTCTGTCTTAGGATCTCCCACACGATGCTGATAATCTTCAGGATCATGTCCGCCGTAAAAAGTGAAGAAACCTTTTCCTTTAATTCCATGAATATACCTTGCCTCACCATTAAGTTTACTTTCTCCCATGATGAGAACACCAGGCTTTACAGTAGCAGGGTCATAACTGGTTGTTTGCCCCATAAAGCCCTTTACCAGCCGGGTATGGTTTTGAGTAAGCATAGTGGGTACCACATCCCATTTAGCAGAGTAATCCATCAGGGTAAAATAATCGTTCTCTTTTTGAATCAACCTTTTTGCTGTCATATCTATACTCGAGAACTCATATACCATGGGGCTCCGTTCAAGTTCGAAATTGGTGAAAGCGAAAGTATTATTGAAATCTATCTTAGCCTGGTAGCCGGGTTCGCTGGGATCACCATCAAACATGGCTTCTGCAATATCAACCCCTTCAGCCGCCAGCGCTATATCAAAACTATCTGTTGCACTGCACATGGCAAACATGAATCCGCCACCAACCACATAATCCCTAATCTTTAAAGCTACCGCTAGTTTCTCTTCAGAAACTTTATTGTAACCTAATTCCCTGGCTAGTTCTTCTGCCTCCTTTTTTTCCTGAATGTACCATGGCGCAGTCCTGAAAGCACGATAAAATTTACCGAACTGCCCGGTAAAATCTTCATGATGTAGATGAAGCCAATCATATAAAATGAGGGCATCGCCTAAAACCTCTTTATCGTAGATCGTAGTATATGGTATTTCTGCGTAGGTTAATGCCATGGTAACCGCATCGTCCCAGGGTTTATTGCCGGACGGACTATACACAGCGATCCTGGGGGCTTTTTCCAAGGCTACCGATTCCATGTTCTTAGAAGGGCTACTTATTTCTTCCAGTATTGAGCCTGCCATATTATCACTAATCACTTCAAAATCGACTCCCCTTATCTGGCACTCTTTCCGAAGTTTTTCTGAATCTGAGATCAGGAATGAGCCACCTCTGTAATTTAGAAGCCAGTTAACGCTTAACTGATTTTCCAGCGAATAATAGACGATCCCATACGCCTTTAAATGATTGCCCTGCGAGTCGGCATCCATAGGTACCAGAATTTTGGAGGCATATGCACTGCTCCCAAACAATATTAAAAAAGAAAGCAGCAAAGTAATTCGAACTACTTTACTGCTTTTAAAAATTTTATAAATGGAGGTTCCTTCAGCCTGTACAGGCTTTTTCTGTTTAGAACGGAACGTCATTATCGTCATCATCAAAATTACTGTTCATTGAACTTCCAAAAGCTTCATCAGCGCTTGGGTTTGGTAAATTAAAATTCCCGAAATCACTGTCTCCTCCTCCACTGTTCATACTGGAAGGAATTTCAGAAGGGAAATTAAAGTCTTCTAAATTATCAAATTTACCGAGTTCTCCAATGAATTTCAACCTTATATTTTCCAATCCACCATTACGGTGTTTTGCTACTATAAATTCACCCTGCCCCTGAGTTGGAGTTCTTTCTTCATCATCCCACTCTTCTATCTTATAATATTCTGGCCTGTAAATAAAAGATACAATATCGGCATCCTGCTCAATAGCTCCAGATTCCCTAAGGTCAGACAGTAATGGTCTTTTACTACCTCCACGAGTTTCCACGGCACGGGAAAGCTGAGAAAGTGCGATCACCGGCACATTCAATTCTTTGGCGAGTGCCTTAAGGTTTCGGGAAATCGTAGAGATCTCCTGTTCCCTGTTACCTCCACCTTTCTGGCTACCTCCGGCCGTCATTAACTGCAAATAATCAATTACGATCATTCTAATACCATGCTGAGATGCCAGTCTACGCGCCTTCGCTCGCAAATCGAAAATTGAAAGTGAAGGGGTGTCATCTATAAATAAAGGTGCTTTTTCCAGGTCTTTCACCTTGACGTTTAATTGCTCCCATTCATGTTGTTCCAGTTTTCCGGTTCTTAGCTTTTCTGAAGAAAGACCCGTTTCAGATGAGATCAATCGTGTTATCAACTGTACTGAAGACATCTCCAAGGAGAAAAAAGCTACCGGTATTCCCTGATCTACGGCAATATTACGCGCCATGGATAAGGTCAGGGCCGTTTTACCCATACCAGGACGGGCTGCTACAATAATAAGATCTGAAGGCTGCCATCCTGAAGTTAATTCATCCAGTTTGTCAAATCCAGAAGGCACCCCACTAAGTCCCTCTTTATTAGAGATTTCCTGGATCTTCTTTTTCGCTTGGATAACCAAACTTTGTGCGGTTTCTGTAGATCGTTTTATATTCCCCTGGGTAACTTCATAAAGTTTTGCCTCAGCACTGTCCAACAGATCAAATACATCTGCCCCTTCATCAAATGCTTCTTCAATGATCTCATTGGATATTTTTATGAGACTTCTCTGAATATATTTCTGAAGTATAATACGCGCATGAAACTCAATATGAGCTGAACTTGATACTTTTTGGGTAAGTTGTATAAGATAATAGTCCCCGCCGGCTTTATCAAAAACTCCTTCTTTCTTTAATTGATTAGAAACCGTTAATAAGTCTATCGCCTCTGAGCTATCGAATAATTTTTTAATAGCTGCATATATAAGCTTATGTGAATTTTTATAAAAAGCTTCCGGATGTAGAATATCAATAATCTCATCTACACCTTTTTTATCTATCATCATAGCTCCAAGCACAACCTCTTCTAAATCAACGGCCTGCGGCGGAACTTTTCCTTTTTCTAAACTAACAACATTCGTTTTTTTGTAAGAAATATTTTGGGGGGAGGTGGTTTTTTCCATAGAACTAAAGTAAAAAATTTGTTAAGACAATCTTAAGAAAACTGCCCTTAGTTACTTAACAGGTAATAAACAATTTACATGTTAATAAGTAAATTTTTCTGTTAATAAGACAAAAAAATCCGGAAGTAATTCCCCGGATTTTATA
>JAHELO010000050.1 GCA_024644145.1 Christiangramia sp. | reverse complement strand
TTTTTCTCTGAGTACTTGTAATTTTGTTTGAAAATTAGTTCCTCTATTGGTGGTACCTGCACAGCTTTACCCGTCGTGGTAAGTTCTACCCCGTAGATCTGCCAGAGATCTTCAACGATATATATTAAACCCGAGAAGACCCTGTCATTCTCTCTTTTAGGGGTGACCCTGATTTTATTAATCAAATTTCCACGGTCATCATAAAATGTTCCTTCGAGTTTATACTTGTAATAATTAAAAGCATAATCTGCGATAGGAGAGACCATTTCACTATTAATCTCTAAAGTGTTCTCATAAAATGAAAAATATGCTTCCTGAGCAGAGTTCAGGCTAAAACCATTATCGTCGCCACTCACTTTGGAGGCTATGATCTCCTCCTTAAAATTATTCGGTTTCTGAAAAGCGATCTTTGAAATTGTTTCACTTAAATAAACGATTCCACTGCGGGTAGAGTCTAACCCGCCCCCAAGGTCACCTATATCACGACCTAAGAATTTTTCAGGGGCGTTCTTTATTCTCCATAGCCCCCGGGAGTAAAAATCTGCGGTAAAGGAATTCAGTTTATCAGCATTTTGTATTCGGGAATTAATAGCATTCCGAATGATCCGGTTCGCAGGATTTTCTCCGCTGTTAACCGTTACTTCATCCAAAGTGGTATTTTCTCGATATAAAGTCACATCGAGAAGAAGCGGAGAATCAGCAATTTCAATTTCTTTCTTCAGGGTTTTATAGCCCAGGAACTGATAAACAATGGTGTATTTGCCAGGTTTGGTGATTTGTAATTCATAGACGCCCTCTCCGTTTGTAGTAGTCCCATGGCTTCCAGATTCGGTATAAATGTTTACATAAGGCAGAGGCGAGCCGTTTCCATCTATAACCATCCCCGTGACCTGGGAAAACATATGAAAAACGGGGCACAAAATTATAAGCCCAAATAACCATTTAAACATGGGATGATCTTTGGATTAATAAGAGAATAGAAAAATATGGAATTTATTTATATTCCTTCTGGATACGGTCTAAACGCCGCTTACTTTCCCGATCTTTTATAGTTTCCCTTTTATCATATAACTTTTTACCCTTGGCCAGTGCAATTTGAAGTTTGGCGAGACCACGTTCGTTAATAAAAAGTCTTAACGGTATAATGGTCAATCCTGAATTTGTTACTTCTTTTTCAAGTTTACGAAGCTCCCTGCGCTGGAGTAAAAGTTTACGTTCGCTCTTGGGATTATGATTAAAGTGAGTTGCATGGGAATATTCTTCAACGTGCATATTGATCACAAAAAGTTCGTGGTTATTAAACTCACAGAAGCTTTCAGAGATATTTGCCTTTCCTTCCCGTATTGCCTTGATCTCAGTACCCGCCAGTTTGATCCCTGCAGTATATTTATCGAGAAATTCATAATTGAATTTAGCCTTACGGTTCTTTATGTTGATAGAATTCTTCATATACGCACAAAAATACAAGCTTTAACCTAAATTCATACTAAAGCAATTTTAAAATTCACCTGCAGCATATACTAATCAAATATTTTTACTTTTGCGATACTCAAATTACCTGTAATGAAATATATTTCTTTGTTGTTCTTTATAGTACTAATGGCTTCCTGTGGCAAAGACACTGAAAAGCTTACTGCTAATGACATTGTTAACAGTGCCATTGAAAATGCCGGGGGAAAAAGGTATGAGAACGCCATTATTGAGTTCGATTTCAGGAACCGGAAATATAAAAGCACCAGAGATGGTGGAAAATATCAACTTGAGCGATTGATGATCGATTCAACCGGGAATAAGATCCATGATATTCTTACTAATGAGGGTTTAATCAGGAAAGTGAACGATACGATTATCTCGTTACAGGACTCCCTGGTAGTACCTGTAGGTAACTCGGTAAACTCTGTGCATTATTTTGTTCAGTTGCCTTACGGACTAAATGCCGATGCGGCTAACAAGGAATTAATAGGGAAAGACAGTATTGCAGGGCGTGAATACTATGAAGTTATGGTAACATTTTCAGAAAATGGTGGCGGCACAGACCATGAGGATGAATACATATACTGGATAGATACCCAAAATTACGAAGTAGATTACCTCGCATATAATTTTCTGGAAAATGGTGGTGGAGTGAGATTCAGGAAAGCCTTTAATCACCGTCTAATTGAGGGATTAAGGTTCGTAGATTACGAGAATTACAAATTTCACGATCCTTCCATCTCCTTGAAAGATCTAGATAGCTTGTATGAAAAGCGCGAACTGGAACTATTATCGGTAATAGAAACTAAAAATATCAAGGTTAAACCTGGATCGGTAAATTAGCCCAATTAGTTTATATACAATACCTGGCAGTAAGCAGAACCATCTGCGAAAACCTGAACTATAAATAGAGCACCGTTCTCTGCATCATCAATATCTTCATATCTTTTTTCTCCAAGAATAGCATTGGCCAGTTGAGGGGTTGTATTGCTGTGACCTACTACAAGCACCGTTTTGCCAGCCGTCTCCAGTTCAAAATCTTTGTCGAATAATTTACCAGCATCATAATTCCTGATCTCGAGGCTATTATTTTCTGCTACTGGTTTTGCCGTCTGGAGGGTGCGATTATAATTGGTGCTGTAAACAGCATCAAAATCTATAGCTTTAAGAACTTCTGCCCATTTTTGAGCTCTTTCCAGCCCGGCTTTGGTGAGATTGGGGTTCCTGTTCTTGGAGTCTCCACGTTCCTTCTCGGCATGGCGAATTAAATAATAGGTGGTTACTGGTTCTTGTTGCGTGTTCATTTTCTCACCTTCTGAGGGACTTTGAATACCAATAATTAAAGAAAAGAAGATAGTAATAATATTAGCCATGTTATTTATTTTGAAATGATTAAATAGGATCAGTTATTATACTGAAGCCTCTTAATTTTTAATATGAATTTCCATTAAAATGAATTGGTTCAGCTGCCGGGCAAAACTATTGAAGTTATTATCGGAAACCAGGATCAGGGATTTATTCCCGTTTTCCAGTATTGGTCCAAAAGACATGCCTTCGATATTATCAATGATCTGGTTGGTTAATTTGTCTTTTACCGATTTAAAGTTGAAAAGCAACTTCTTCTCCGCTTTCCTGTAATTTTCTCCTCGTAGGGACTGCATTTGTAAAGTATTGGTAGCTTCAGAAGCATCCACTTCAAATATTTTAACCGTATTCCCATGGGAACCATATCCTGCCGAATAAGACCTTTCTAAAATCAGAAATTTGTCCTCTGCATACTCAAGGATCTCGGTTAAGCCATTAACGGCGAAATAATTAATAGGTAACTTGGAGATGCCATCAAGTTTATATGCGAATTGCCTGATTGGTTCTCCTGTTTTTTTATCAAATTTTGTGATCCTTACGTGCGACCTTGTGGGGAAGATCTTCGGTTTGGCTCCATCTTCTTCCAAAGGTAATTCCATACCAACCCAGTAGCCCTGGCCATCAAAACTTTCAGATACACCTTCAAAAACCCCATTATTCCTTGGTTTTTGACCAGATGTAGATTTAAAATACTCGGGAATAGGATAGGAGTATAGGGCTTCACCTAACTCAGATATAGCAAATAGCCCCGGATTTTTATTTTTCTTAATAAGTCCTTCACTGGTTACGATAAACCCGCCGGATTCTTTATCGTAGCGTATAGACTCCAGGTCGAAAACCTCGTCCTGAAACTTTGATGTTTTTTTGACCGTTATGAGTTGCTCAATGGAGAGTTTCTGGATCTTTAAATTTTCAATTTTTAGAGAGGCAATATATATTCTGGGGTTTGAAGATTGATCTGAAACCAAGTAATATTTACCCTCATGATAATCTATTCCAGACAGGCCTCCAACAATAGTGTTCTCCACACTCGTATTCGCCGGCAATACATACTCATCTAAATATCGGAGCTCCACCATCTCATTTTCGATATTACGGGTTACCGCGCAACTGCATATTATAAAAGAGAAAAATAGGGGGAGGAGTTTTTTCATGGGAGCGAATTAAGCCCAAAAATAACAAATGTTTAAGACAAAAATGGGAATTTCTTGGGACTCCCAACAGTGAGGTTTAAATATCTTTAAATTGTTAACATCTAAAATCAATAAGTTATGAATGAAGATCAAATTGAAGGAAAATGGAAGCAGATCCGAGGGGAGTTCAAACAGAAATATGGAAAACTAACCGATGACGATGTAACCTATTCTGAAGGAAAGTTTGATGAAATGCTTGGCCGCATGCAAGAAAAGACTGGTAAATCTAAAGAAGAATTGAAAAAGGAAATCGATAGATGGTGATGAGGATGTAATGAAAGAAAAAGGCGGTAGAGAGATCTACCGCCTTTTTTATTTCTAACCTAATAGCGTTTAGTCATTTTTCGCTAATTCCTCCTGATTTCTAAATACCAGTTCTTCGTTGAATTCATCCAAAAGAATAATACTTTCGGTGGTGATATTACCGGCAAGGATCTCCTTAGATAGTTTATTGAGTACTTCTCTCTGTACCACTCTTTTTACCGGTCTTGCACCAAACTGCGGATCAAATCCCCTTTCAGCAAGAAATTCAATAGCTTCATTCGTAGCATCTAACACGATACCTTGCTGAGCCAGCATCTTTTTTACGCCTTTAAGCTGCAAGCCTACGATCTGCTTAATATCTTTTTGAGATAGCGGACTAAACATTACGATATCGTCTATCCTGTTGAGAAATTCTGGACGAACATTCTGTTTTAGTAATCCCAGAACCTCGGTTTTTGCAGCCTCCATCGCAGTGTCTATATCCTTAATATTCTCAAATTTCTCCTGTATGATATGGCTTCCCATATTGGAGGTCATAATGATGATGGTATTTTTAAAATCTGCTACGCGGCCCTTGTTATCTGTCAATCTACCTTCATCAAGTACCTGGAGAAGGATATTAAATGTGTCAGGATGTGCTTTTTCGATCTCATCAAGAAGTACCACAGAATATGGTTTTCTCCTAACAGCTTCTGTAAGCTGGCCTCCTTCGTCATAACCTACATACCCGGGAGGGGCACCAACCAGTCTACTCACAGAATGTCTCTCCTGGTATTCACTCATATCTATTCTGGTCATGGCCGCTTCATCATCAAACAGGTATTCGGCAAGAGCTTTTGCGAGCTCGGTTTTACCAACACCTGTTGTTCCCAGGAACAGGAATGAGCCTATAGGTCTTTTTTGATCCTGTAAACCGGCTCTGCTTCTTCTAACTGCATCACTTACTGCAATGATGGCTTCATGCTGTCCCACCACCCGTTTGTGAAGGTCTTCTTCAAGACGAAGCAACTTTTCACGATCACTCTGTAGCATTTTAGTAACAGGGATCCCGGTCCATTTTGCAACTACTTCAGCAATATCTTCATTGGTTACCTCTTCCTGGATAAGGGACTTTTCGTTTTGGTTTTCGGCAACTTGAGCTTGTAACTTTTCAAGTTTTTCCTGGGCTTCCTTGATCTTTCCGTACCGGATCTCTGCAACCTTGCCGTAATCTCCATCTCTTTCAGCTCGTTCGGCCTCGAGTTTATACTCTTCAATATCAGATTTCGTATTCTGAATATTATCAACGATCTCCTTCTCGCTCATCCATCTTGCATGAAGATCATTACGTTCTTCCTTAAGGTTGGCTAAATCTGCCCTTAGCGATTTAAGTTTGTTCTCGTCTTTCTCACGTTTTATTGCCTCTATCTCGATCTCAAGCTGCATGATCTTCCTGTCCAGTACATCTAATTCCTCCGGTTTTGAGTTTATCTCCATACGAAGTTTAGAAGCAGCCTCATCCATTAAATCAATGGCTTTATCTGGTAAAAACCTGTTGGTGATATAGCGCTGAGAAAGTTCCACAGCCGCGATAATCGCTTCATCTTTAATCCTTACCTTATGATGAGTTTCGTATTTTTCCTTGATACCACGTAGTATAGAAATGGCACTCTCAATATCTGGCTCTTCTACAATTACTTTCTGGAATCTACGCTCCAGAGCTTTATCCTTTTCAAAATATTTCTGGTATTCATCTAAAGTGGTGGCACCTATTGCTCTCAATTCACCACGGGCCAGTGCGGGTTTCAGGATGTTGGCCGCATCCATTGCGCCCTGTCCTCCGCCGGCACCTACGAGGGTATGAATCTCATCAATGAACAAGACAATATTCCCATCGCTAGATGTAACCTCTTTTATTACTGCTTTTAGCCTTTCTTCGAACTCACCCTTATATTTCGCTCCGGCAATTAATGCACCCATATCCAGGGAATAAATTCTTTTGTCCTTAAGGTTTTCAGGGACATCTCCGTCTACAATCCTGTGCGCCAGACCCTCAGCGATTGCTGTTTTCCCTGTACCGGGTTCGCCAACCAACATCGGGTTGTTCTTAGTTCTTCGCGACAGGATTTGGAGTATCCTTCTTATTTCCTCGTCCCTTCCTATAACGGGGTCAAGTTTGCCTTCTTCGGCCAACTTATTAAGATTTCGCGCATATTTATCCAGAGAATTATAGGTCTCTTCAGCGCTTTGTGAGGTTACTTTATCACCCTGCCGCAATTCTGCAATCGCAGCCTTTAAACCTTTTTCGGTAGCGCCCTGGTCTTTTAAAATCTGTGCTACCTTACTTGAAGATTTAAAAATGGCCAGGATAAGATGTTCCAGCGAAACATATTCATCTTCCATCTTTTTGGCAATAGTAGTAGCTTCGTTCACTGTTTTACCCGCTTCCCTGGACAGTACGATATCTCCACCGCTAACTTTAGGAAAGCTTTCCAAGCTCTTTTCAAGAATCTGCTTAAACAGGTTTACATTAATATTAAGTTTTTTGAGCAGAAATGGAGTAACATTTTCATCTACCATTGTAATGGCTTTAAAAATGTGTTCGTTCTCTATCTGCTGATGGCCCAACTCCTGCGCAAGCTGTTGTGCCTGCTGGATCGCCTCTTGTGATTTTATAGTGAAATTATTGAAATTCATGATTTGCTATTTTTTGAAGTTGATATGGCAATTCATATACCATTAAAAATAAATGTCAAAATGACGTTTATTTTTAAAAAATAAGCGACAAAAAGGCAGTTTTAGTAAAGGAAATTAAAATTTTAGCCTTTTATTATCTCTATTAAATTTACTTAGATTTATTTTTGCGAAAAAGAATGTAATGGGAATATTTAATAAATTATTCAATTCTGAAAAGACGGAAAGTTCAGAGTCTAAGTCTGAAACTCCCTGGATAGATCTTAATGCCATGGAGCAGCTGGATGAAATTGAGAAGATTTCTGAAGAAAAGACGGTGGGAATTCTGAAACATTCCACCAGGTGCGGGATAAGCCGGATGGTACTAAAGATGTTCGAGTCAGATTACAACCTCGATAAGGATAAGCCTGTAGAATTGTATTTCCTGGATCTCATTAATCACAGGGATATTTCTAACGAAATCGCCGCCAGGTTTAATGTTCGTCATGAAAGCCCACAGTTAATCGTGATAAAAAATAGAGAAGTGGTGCATCATGCTTCTCACCAAGCCATTTCAGCAGATAAGCTTGCCAGTTTTGTAAAGTAAACACAGCTTTTAAAGCTAGGGGTAATCCTGTAAAATTGTTTAAAAGACTGGTGTTTAGTATTTTAAAGGGTTTGTTTTAAATTCTATGTTTATCTTTAATGGGTAAATCATAGAAATGGAAAAACAGGTAAACAGGTCAGGTCCTTTTAAGGATTATATCGCTGAAGGGGTGAAGGCAGGCAGTATGGTTTATCTGAGCGGGCAGGTTAGTCTGGATGAAGAGGGCAACCTGGTTGGTGAGAAAAATATGAAAGCTCAGGTGCAAAGGGCCTATGAGAATGTGAAGTCTGGACTCCAAGCGTTTAATCTAAGCATGGATCATATTGTAGATGAGACCTGGTTCGTGACCGATATGAAATATACCATGGAGAATATTGAGGAAATTTTCGAGATTAGACAGAAGTGCTACGGTAAATTTCCTGAAGTTGCTCAAACCCTGATTGAAGTAAAGTCACTGGTGATGCCAGAGCTTCTCATCGAAATCAAATGCATTGCACAGGCAGATTAATATCAATAAAAAACCCGGTTAAGAAACCGGGCTTTTTTATATGGCAAAAATTTTAATTTACTTCTTCTTTGGTTGATAAACAGGAAGCAATTTACTTTTTACTTCTCCAAAGCCAATCCTGGAATTTTCATTCTGGCAAAATCCTCTCATGATCACAGTATCATTGTCCTCAATGAATTTACGTTCAGAGCCGTCCTTCAATTTAATCGGTTTGCTGCCGCTCCAGGTAAGTTCCAGCATAGATCCGAAAGAATCTTCAGATGATCCCGAAATAGTACCGGAAGCCATCATGTCTCCAGAATTCACCGGGCAACCATTCACCGTATGGTGAGCAAGTTGCTGACTCATATTCCAGTACAGATATTTAAAATTAGATTTTGAAAGTGAATTTTCCTCGCCTCCTTCAGGCTGAAGGAATACTTCCAGGTTTATATCAAAACTCTTATCTCCGGTATACTTTAAATAAGGAAGTAATTCTTTTTCCGGTTTCGGGCTGGCCGTTCTAAATGGTTCTAAGGCATCCATCGTTACAATCCATGGTGATATGGAAGAAGCGAAGTTTTTAGCAAGGAACGGGCCTAAGGGAACATATTCCCATTTCTGAATATCGCGGGCACTCCAGTCATTAAAAAGTACCATTCCAAAAATATAATCTTCAGCCTCATCAACCGGGATTGGTTCACCTAATTGATTAGCATCTGTGGTGATGAAAGCCATTTCCAGTTCAAAATCTACTCTTTGTGATGGGCCAAAGACAGGTGTTTCAGAATCTGCAGGTTTAGTTTGTCCCTGAGGGCGGTGAACTGGTATTCCAGAAGGGATTATAGAAGAGCTTCTTCCATGATATCCCACCGGTATATGCAGCCAGTTAGGTAACAAAGCATTATCCGGATCTCTGAACATTGTA
>JAHELO010000049.1:1282-9003 GCA_024644145.1 Christiangramia sp. | reverse complement strand
GAAGGCGAAGAAAGCCGGAATAGATACCATTTCTTTTGACAGAGGTGGATATTTATATCACGGTAGAGTTAAATCATTAGCAGAAGGTGCTCGCGAAGGAGGACTAAAATTCTAGAAAATTATGTATCAAGATTATAAAAACGTAGAACATGTAAAACCAGGAGGTCTTGAATTAAAAGATCGTTTGGTTGGAGTACAACGTGTTACTAAGGTTACAAAAGGTGGTAGAGCTTTTGGATTCTCTGCTATTGTTGTAGTTGGAGATGAGAATGGTGTAGTTGGGCAGGGACTTGGAAAATCCAAGGAAGTTGCAGACGCTATCTCTAAGGCGGTAGAAGACGCTAAGAAAAATCTGGTACGCATTCCTTTACATAAAGGAACTTTACCTCACGAACAGAAAGGTAAGTATGGAGGAGCGAGAGTTATGCTTCTTCCAGCTGCTGCAGGTACCGGTATTATTGCTGGTGGTGCTATTCGTGCGGTATTGGAATCTGTAGGAGTACATGATGTACTTTCTAAGAACCAGGGATCTTCGAACCCTCACAACGTTGTTAAAGCTACTTTTGATGCCTTATTACAATTAAGAAGTGCAGATACTGTTGCAAAACAGAGAGGTATTTCATTGGAAAAGGTTTTTAAAGGATAAATCAAGGAAAAGATGGGAAAGATAAAAGTCACAAAAGTAAAAAGTGCAATCAACCGCACTAAGAATCAAAAGCTTGTTCTTGAGTCTTTAGGACTTAAAAGAATCGGGCAGACGGTTGAGCATGACGATACGCCAAACATCCTTGGTATGGTAAATAAAGTTAAACACTTAGTTTCTGTAGAAGAAACAAAATAATAATCTCTCATGGATTTAAGTAACTTAAAACCTGCAGAAGGTTCAGTTAGAAAGAATAGCAAGCGTATTGGTCGTGGTGAAGGATCTGGTAAAGGTGGAACCGCTACCAGAGGTCACAAAGGTGCCAAGTCTCGTTCTGGTTATTCAAAGAAGATCGGTTTTGAAGGTGGGCAGATGCCACTTCAAAGACGTGTTCCTAAGTTTGGATTCACCAACAGAAACCGTAAGGTGTACCAGGGTATAAACCTGGATACTCTTCAGTCTCTTGTAGATGAAGGAAGAATTAAGGATACAGTTGATATGGATGTGCTGGTTGAAAACGGTCTTGCCGGAAGAAACGAGCTTGTTAAGATATTAGGTAGAGGTGAATTAAAGGCTAAGTTGAAAATATCTGTTCATAAATTTACGGCCTCAGCGAAAGAAGCTATCGAAGCTGCCGGAGGTGAAGTTGTTACTTTATAATAGATAATCAAATGAAATTCATCAATACGATTAAGAATATTTGGAAAATCGAGGAGCTAAAAAACAGAATTTTAGTAACCCTCGGTTTGCTTTTGGTATATCGTTTCGGGGCGCAGGTAGTGCTTCCCGGAATCGATGCCGCTCAGCTTTCTAATCTGGCGAGCCAGACTGATAGCGGATTATTAGGACTGCTTAATGCCTTTACCGGAGGTGCGTTTTCTAACGCCTCTGTTTTTGCATTAGGTATTATGCCTTATATCTCTGCTTCTATCGTGGTGCAGTTGATGGGGATCGCGATTCCTTATCTTCAGAAACTTCAGAAAGAAGGTGAAAGTGGGCGAAAGAAGATTAATCAGATCACACGTTGGTTAACAATCGCTATCACTCTGGTACAGGGTCCAGGTTACATTTATAACCTGTTCGCAACCTTGCCGGGGGAAGCTTTTATGTTAGGAGATAACTTGACCTTTGTAATTTCATCGGTGATTATCCTTACAACGGGTACCATTTTCGCGATGTGGCTGGGTGAGAAGATCACAGATAAAGGTATTGGTAACGGTATTTCATTGTTGATTATGGTTGGTATTATTGCCACCCTGCCTCAGGCCTTTATTCAGGAATTCGCTTCAAGAGTATTTGAATCGAATGGTGGTCTGGTGATGATACTGATTGAATTAGTTATCTGGTTTGCCATTATTATGGCTTCAGTTATGCTGGTAATGGCGGTTCGTCAGATCCCAGTGCAATATGCCAGAAGATCTGCCTCAGGTGGATATGAAAAGAATGTTTTCGGGTCTAGACAATATATTCCGTTAAAACTGAATGCATCAGGAGTTATGCCTATCATCTTTGCTCAGGCAATTATGTTTATTCCTGTAGCTGTAGCTGGTCTTTCAGATTCAGATACTGCACAGGGCGTAACTGCAGCATTTCAGAACATATTCGGATTTTGGTACAACCTTGTGTTCGCTTTATTGATTATAATATTTACTTATTTCTATACAGCGATCACTGTTCCAACTAATAAAATGGCAGACGATCTTAAGAGAAGTGGTGGTTTTATTCCTGGTATTCGTCCGGGAACTGAAACTGCTGAATATCTGGATCGTATCATGTCTCAAATAACCCTTCCAGGATCTATATTCCTGGCGCTTATTGCAGTGTTCCCTGCGATAGTATTCTCTTTGCTGGGTGTACAGCAGAGTTGGGCGTTATTCTTTGGAGGTACCTCGCTATTAATTATGGTAGGAGTTGCAATAGATACTATGCAGCAAGTGAATTCATACTTGTTGAATAGACACTATGACGGATTAATGAAAACAGGTAAAAACAGAAAAGCAGTAGCTTAATTATGGCAAAACAACCACCAATTGAACAGGACGGAACTATCATTGAAGCATTGTCTAATGCGATGTTTCGTGTGGAATTGGAGAATGGTCACGTCGTGACTGCTCATATCTCCGGGAAGATGCGTATGCATTACATTAAATTGCTCCCAGGGGATAAAGTAAAACTGGAAATGAGTCCTTATGATTTAACTAAGGCTCGAATAACTTACAGATACTAAAAAGTAATTTTCAGCCTTTTATAAATTTTTTATACTTTTGCACTCTGAAAAATTTATGACGGCTAAAATTTCATCGAAGGAGTTAAAGCTCTGCCGGTGAATTAAAAAGAGATAAGATGAAAGTTAGAGCATCAATAAAAAAGAGAAGTGCCGACTGCAAGATCGTACGCAGGAAAGGGCGCCTTTACGTAATTAACAAAAAGAATCCTAGATTTAAACAAAGACAAGGCTAATTATGGCAAGAATTGCAGGGGTAGATATACCTAAACAAAAGCGAGGAGTTATAGCATTGACCTATATCTTCGGAATTGGCAGAAGCAGGGCTCAGGAGATACTTGCACAAGCTAAAGTAGACGAGAGTAAGAAAGTTTCTGAATGGGACGATGATGAAATCGGTAAAATTCGTGAAGCCGTTGGTCAGTTTACAATCGAAGGTGAGTTGCGTACTGAAGTTCAGATGAGCATCAAACGTCTTATGGACATTGGATGTTACAGAGGAATTCGTCACAGAGCGGGATTACCTTTAAGAGGTCAGAGAACCAAGAACAACTCCAGAACCAGAAAAGGTAGAAGAAAAACAGTTGCTAACAAGAAAAAAGCAACTAAATAGTAAGTAGTATGGCAAAGAAGACAAATCAAAAGGCCGGTAAGACTCAGAAGAAACGTAAAGTAATCGTTGAAGCAAACGGTGAAGCTCACGTGACTGCTTCTTTCAACAATATCATTATTTCTCTTACAAATAAGAAGGGTGATGTTGTAGCATGGTCATCTGCTGGTAAGATGGGCTTTAGAGGATCTAAGAAAAATACTCCTTATGCTGCGCAGTTAGCTGCTGAAGATGCTTCAAAAGTAGCTCACGAAGCTGGATTGCGTAAAGTAAAGGTGTATGTAAAAGGTCCTGGAAACGGTAGAGAATCTGCAATCAGGTCTATCCATAACAATGGAATAGAAGTGACTGAGATTATCGATGTTACTCCACTTCCGCACAACGGTTGTCGTCCACCTAAGAGACGTAGAGTTTAATAAAATTTAATAATAGGAGAGGATTTAGATTATCGAAGGACTAATGCCTTAATTCATAATCCCTTTCTAAAACAACTATAGTAATGGCAAGATATACTGGTCCAAAAACTAAAATAGCCCGTAAGTTCGGTGAAGCTATTTTTGGAGACGACAAATCTTTCGAAAAAAGAAATTATCCTCCGGGACAGCACGGTAATAACCGTCGTCGCGGTAAGAAATCTGAATATGCGATCCAGTTAATGGAGAAGCAAAAAGCCAAGTATACCTATGGTATTCTTGAGCGTCAATTCCGCAACATGTTCGAAAAAGCAACCCGTGCCCAGGGAATTACTGGTGAGGTGCTTCTTCAACTTTGTGAGTCCCGTTTAGATAACGTAGTGTACCGTATGGGTGTAGCGCCTTCTAGAAGAGCTGCCCGTCAGTTAGTAGGTCACCGTCACATCACAGTAAACGGAGAACTAGTGAACATTCCATCTTATCAATTAAAGGCTGGTGATGTTGTTGGAGTTAGAGAAAAATCTAAATCACTTGCTGTGATTCAGGAGTCATTATCAAATAACAGCAGTGTTTACGAATGGATCACCTGGAATTCAGAAAAGAAAGAAGGAACTTTCGTTTCAGTACCTGGAAGAGTCCAGATTCCTGAAAACATTAATGAACAATTTATAGTCGAATTATATTCGAAATAATAATTCACACAGAAGTCGAAATATGGCAATACTAAATTTTCAGAAGCCCGATAAAGTTATAATGATTGATTCAACCGATTTCGAAGGGAAATTTGAATTTCGCCCTTTGGAACCTGGATATGGATTAACCGTTGGTAACGCTTTAAGACGAGTGCTTTTATCTTCTTTGGAAGGTTTCGCGATCACTTCAGTACGCATTGAAGGTGTAGATCACGAATTCTCTACCATTGCAGGTGTAGTGGAAGATGTAACCGAGATAATCCTTAACCTGAAACAAATCAGATTTAAAAGGCAAATCGATGAGATCGATAACGAATCGGTTACCATTTCTGTTTCCGGAGAGGATCAGTTAACTGCCGGTCACTTCCAGAAATTCATCTCAGGTTTTCAAATTCTTAATCCAGACCAGGTAATCTGTCATATGGATAAGAAAGTAAGCTTGAATATGGAGGTTACTATCGAGAAAGGTAGAGGTTATGTTCCGGCTGAAGAAAACAAAAAAGCCAATGCTCCTTTAGGTACAATATTTACCGATTCTATTTACACTCCTATTAAGAATGTAAAATATAGCATCGAGAACTATCGTGTGGAGCAAAAGACTGACTATGAAAAACTGGTATTTGAAATTATCAGTGACGGTTCTATACATCCTAAAGATGCTTTAACTGAAGCAGCTAAGACGCTTATTCACCACTTTATGTTGTTCTCTGATGAGAGAATAACTCTTGAGGCTGATGAGATCGCTCAAACTGAAACTTATGATGAAGAATCTCTTCACATGAGACAACTTCTTAAGACGAAGTTGGTAGATCTTGATCTATCTGTTAGAGCTTTAAACTGTCTTAAAGCAGCTGAAGTAGATACTCTTGGTGATCTTGTTTCTTACAACAAAAATGATTTGATGAAGTTTAGAAACTTCGGTAAAAAATCACTTACCGAGTTGGAAGAACTTGTAAGTAACAAAGGATTGAACTTTGGTATGGATCTGTCTAAATATAAACTGGATAAAGACTAGTAGTAAGTAATTTTACTATTATATTTTAATATAAATAACCGTCATAATTTGCTCCTCAAAATGGGTCGCAGCAAGATGATGAAACAAAAAATGTCATGAGACACGGAAAGAAAATAAATCATTTAGGTAGAAAGACTGCACACCGCAGGGCTATGCTTGCGAACATGGCTTGTTCCCTAATTGAACATAAACGCATCAATACTACTGTTGCTAAAGCTAAAGCCCTTAAGGTTTTTGTTGAGCCTTTGGTAACCAAATCTAAAGAAGATACTACTCATAACAGACGTATCGTATTTAGTAAGCTTAGAAGCAAAGAAGCAGTAAGTGAACTGTTTCGCGAAGTTGCTCCTAAGGTAGGAGATCGACCGGGAGGTTATACCAGAGTTATCAAACTAGGTAGCCGTCTTGGTGATGCTGCAGAAATGGCACTTGTAGAACTTGTAGACTTCAACGAAACCTATAATGTAGGTGAGAAGCCGAAAAAGAAAAAATCTACTCGTCGTGCTGGTAAGAAGAAGACAGAGGATACTGCTTCTACTGCACAGCCTAAAGATGCTTCTGCTAAAGAAACGAAAAAAGAAGAGCCTAAAGCTGAAGAGTCTAAGGCAGAAAAAAAAGACGATAAAAAAGAAGAATAGAAATGATTCTTATTTCAGTCTAAATTTTAAAAGGATAAACTTTAATAGTTTATCCTTTTTTTATACCCTGTAATTATTTGATTAATTTTGCACGCACAGCAACACTATAACACAGCTATGAAATATCAGGTTAAACGTAAGGCAATTATTTTACTAGAAGACGGAACTATTTTCTATGGGAAGGCCGTTGGCAACAAGGAAGGCAGCGCCGTTGGGGAAATTTGTTTTAATACCGGGATGACCGGGTATCAGGAAATCTTTACAGATCCATCTTATTACGGTCAGTTAATGGTTACCACCAACGCTCATATTGGTAACTATGGAACCAATGAAGATGAAAACGAATCTTGCTCTGCAAAAATTTCAGGTCTTATTTGTAAAAATTTCAGTTATACACAATCGAGACCTGCTGCAGATAAAACCCTGGAACAATTTCTTGAAGAGAATAATATTTTCGCTATCTCAGATGTAGATACACGTGCTTTAGTTACCTATATTCGTGAAAATGGTGCGATGAACGCGATTATTTCTACAGATGTTGAGAATCTTGACGGATTGAAAAAGGAGCTTTCAGAAGTACCTGATATGAATGGCCTTGAGCTTGCTTCTAAGGTTTCTACTAAAGAGCCATATTATTATGGGAAAGAAGATGCTACTTATAAGATCGCAGCTCTGGATGTAGGGATTAAAACCAATATTCTTCGAAACCTGGCTGAAAGAGATGCCTATATTAAGGTGTTTCCTTATGATGCTACCTATGAAGAGATGAAAGAATGGAATCCAGATGGTTATTTCCTTTCAAACGGACCTGGTGATCCACAGCCATTAGACAGTGCTATTGAGGTAACTAAAACTATTATAGAAAACGATCATCCGTTATTTGGTATTTGCCTGGGGCACCAGATCATTGCTCTTGCCAATGGGATTAAAACCTATAAAATGCATCATGGACATCGTGGGATTAATCATCCAGTGAAAAACATGGTTTCTGGAAAAGGAGAAATTACATCTCAGAATCACGGGTTTTCTGTAGATAAGGAGCAAACTGAAGCGCATCCCGATGTTGAAGTAACTCACATATGTTTAAATGATGGGACCGTAGGTGGTTTAGCGCTGAAAAATAAAAATACTTTTTCTGTACAATACCATCCTGAAGCTAGCCCGGGCCCGCATGATGCTAGTTATCTTTTTGATGAGTTTATTGAAAGGATCAAAACAGTAAAAGCTTAACAGAGAATTTTAGTATATAAAAATTACAAGCCGGAATGATTTCCGGCTTTTTTAATTTCCGTTATTAAAAATAAAATTTGCGATTATCGTAATTTGACTTAGCTTTAATAGTTAGAATTTAATTCCTGAATGAAACATCTCTTTGTAATTATTGGATTATTCATGTTTTTGAAATCTTATTCTCAGGAAAGAACTACTCAGAATCTTTTTTCACTTAACCTGCTGTCTCCTTCAGCCGAAATCGAAATTGCGATCT
>JAHELO010000049.1:0-1272 GCA_024644145.1 Christiangramia sp. | reverse complement strand
AACAGTAAAAGTCTAACTGAAAAATTTAGGATATAAAAAATTATAAGCCGGAATGAAATTCCGGCTTTTTTATTACCCTTAGGTGTAAAATAAGTCTTGATATTTATTGATTTCAGCGAGGATTTAATTTATTTTTAGGCATTAATAAAAATTTAAAATATAATTATGAAGAAAATTACTTTTCTAGCCTTTTTTCTAAGCTTCTTTTATTCTTTCGGTCAATATGATGTTAATGTCTTCAATTCAGAGGTCACGCCTAATACCTCTGGGATGTGGATTGTAGATGAAAAGCAGGATAATGAAATTGAAGGAAGTTATAGATTATTTAAAAATGATTTTCATACAGGGGTGATCACGACTAAAGATGGAAAGAAATTTAAAGTTCCAGGTTTAAATTATAATTTAAAGGCTGATCAACTTGAGGTGAAAATTTCTAAAGATTCTGTTTATGCATTTGATACAGCTAGTATTGTAGAAGTAGATTTTGAAGGTGATAAATTCAAAACATTATTCGATCCTAAAAAGTACAGACCAACCCTATTCGAGGTGATTGGCGCTTTTAATAATCAAAGTGTTCTTAAACATCGAAGTGTTAAGGTGAAGCCAGGTATCGTTAATCCCATGACACAGCAAAAGCAAACCCCAGATATATTTGTCCAGGAATTTACTTACTACGTGACGACGGTTCAGGGAGGTTTAAAAGAAATAAAGTTGAAAAAGAGAACTATCCTTAAACTCTTCAATGAATCTGCAGATGTTATACAGGAATTTGTTTCTGATAATGACCTTTCATATAAAGAGGATGATGATTTAAAAAAGATCTTTAAATACTATAATCAGAATAGTTAAGAGAATACATTTTAAATATGTTCAAACTAAGAGCCGGAAAATGATTCATTCCGGCTTTTTTAATATCCGTTATTAAAAATAAAATTTGCGATTATCGTATTTTGACTTAGCTTTAATAGTTAGAATTTAATTCCTGAATGAAACATCTCTTTGTAATTATTGGAATATTCATGTTTTTGAAATCTTATTCTCAGGAAAGAACTACTCAGAATCTTTTTTCACTTAACCTGCTGTCTCCTTCAGCCGAAATCGAAATTGCGATCTCACCAATTTCAACCCTTGACCTTAATGCTGGTTTTGGTATTGCCTATCACAATTCATCCTATAGCGAGGAATCCTATGGATTCTATCCTGGTTTGGAGGCTCAGTATCGCTACTATTACAATTTTGAAAAAAGGGCAGACAAGGGGCGAAAAACTTCCG
>JAHELO010000048.1 GCA_024644145.1 Christiangramia sp. | reverse complement strand
AATGATACCGTAAGAGTATTTAATGTGCATTTTCAATCTCTTAATATAAAACCGGGTATAGATGACCTGCAAAAAGAAGATTCTAAAAAATTGCTGGGGAGAATTGGCTATGGGTTTTCACTGCAGCAGGAGCAGGCCGAATTGTTAATGGAAGAATTGAAACGATCACCCTACAAAACCATTATTGCAGGGGATTTTAACAATACCAGCTTTTCTTATATCTATAATCTGGTAAAACAGGACGGAAGGTTTAAGGATGCATTCCTGGAAGCTGGAACGGGTTTTGGAAAAAGTTTTAAGCTCAATTATTTTCCCCTCAGGATAGACTTCCTGCTGGTAGAGGATGGAATGACGATACATGAGTTCAGGAAGTTTGAACTTGATTATTCAGATCATTATCCCGTTCTAACCAAAATAGGGCTTTAGGTCCTGAGACAACAGGTAATCCAGAGAAGCATTCCCTTCATTGAAAATAAGGTCCAGTACGCAAAGATTCGGTAAAAATCCTGCTTTTAAATCGAAAACCTGGGGATATTGAGAATTTATAAAACCCTGGTTAGATTTAGCGTTTACCAGCTCCCTGAGATTGATGCAGTCTTCAGGATTAAGAAAGAATTCTTCGGTCTTATCATAAACCCAGTCTATCTGGAGGCTATCTGCTACAAATGTCATACACTGGTAATTGAAATCCATTAGGAATTTAAATTTCTGGTGGTATAATGGATACAATTCATCTTCGTAAAACTCGAAGAAAGGGGATGTCTGGTAAGATGCTTTAAAAGCTCTCCAGTGCTGGGTTTGCCAGTCGAAATCATTTTCAATTTGAACATCTTGATATTTTTGATGTCCTTTTTTGCTTAGGCCTAAGGCAGCGCTATGTTTAATAGGAATGTTTAGAGTTAGCTTGCCATTTGCATCATAGATGTACATCCTGTTCCTGTAGGTCTGCTTCTGGTAATTATCTTCATTCTCAAAGATCACCTTGTCTGCTTTAGCAATTGCTGCCCACTGGCTAATAGGCCCAAAATAGGAGGGATGTAATAACACCGGTTTCATAATATCTATGCTTCTTCTCTACGTTTCTTAAAATATCTCCATCCGAAGAAGATAACCAGGATAATTAGAAAATATGGAAGAAAAGAAGTTGGCTCTCCATCTCCTTTTACAGTCGTGAAAACCCTGTCCCAACGAATTTTGTCGAATCCGCTGGCATTAGCATCCCAACTCATCCAGATAAATACCGGTTTCCCAACAACATGATTCTCGGGAACATATCCCCATGTGCGGCTGTCCTCAGAGTTATTTCTGTTATCACCCATCATCCAGTAATAATTCTGTTTAAAGGTGTATGAGTCTATAGGTTTTCCGTTTAAAAGCACCTGGGTACCGTTAACCCTAAGTTCATTGTTATGTCCAAATTCTGAACCTTCATAAGTTTCTATGATCTCCTTGTAGAAAGCCATAGTTTCTGGCGTAATGTCAACTGTAGTACCTTTTTTAGGAATGTAAATAGGACCAAAATTATCGTTGTTCCAGTTGCGCTTCCTGTCATTGGGGAACAGACTTGGATTCTTCACACCTGCTGAATCTACATATTTCCTTATCGAAGCCACATTTGGATGGTTTTTAAATCGCTCGAAGCTTTCATCTGATAACGACTGGATAAAGAAAGCATTATTCTCAGGGTTATAGGAATAGCCATCAGTAATATCATATAACTTATATAGGCTGTGCGGATTAAATGGCTGTCCTTTGGTTTGACCTATATAGGAGAATTGAGGTTTTGCTCTTTCGGGCAGTTCAAGTTGTTTCCCATTGATATGCACATACCCGTCAACTACAGACAGGGAATCTCCGGGAACACCAACAGCCCTTTTTACGTAATTTGATTTCTTATCTATAGGCTTTTTATAATGCTTTCCAGACCGGTCAAAGAATTTACGAACTGTATCTACAGGCCAGTTAAAGACCACTATATCATTTCTTTCAATTTTTTCAAACCCGGGAAATCTCAAATAGGGAATCTGTGGCTTGTTCAGGTAAGACTTAACACCAAGCACAGGAATAGTATCGTGAACCATTGGAAATGCCACAGCTGTACCTGGTACTCTGGCCCCGTAATGAAACTTACTAACGAATAGGAAATCACCTACCAGTAAGGTCTTCTCCAGTGACGAAGTAGGGATGGTAAATGGTTGCATGAAATAAGTGTGTACTATGGTAGCCGCGATTACGGCAAAAAGTATAGAACTTATCCATTCACCTGCTTCACTTCTTGGTTTAAGATCCCTGTCCACGATGTAGGAGTCGTTGGTAGCATAGTTTACATAATAGATATAAAAGCCTAAAGTTAGGATCACCGCAAATGTTTCTGCAGTAGAATTTCTTCCAAAGCTTCTTATGGTTTCTACCCAGATAACGGGTAATATAATTAGGTTCACAATAGGTATGAACATGAGGACTACCCACCATTTTGGGCGGTTGATAATCTTCATTAAGATAATAGCATTATAAACAGGAATTGCCGCTTCCCAGGCCTTTCTTCCGGCTCGTTGATATAATTTCCAGGTTCCCAGAAAATGGATTACCTGGAGTACCAGGAAGAAGAGAAACCATTCGGTAAAAGTCATAAGTTTAGGTCTTTACTGTATAGGGTGAAAAATGCCCTTAATTGTTACATTTTATTTTTGAAAAAGGTCTAAAAGTACATCATTCATGGTATATATTCCCGATTTATCCTGAAGGAATTCTGCAGCTACCACCGCACCAAGTGCAAACCCCTGTCTCGATTTTGCGGTATGAACGATCTCGATCTTATCAATTTCAGATTCATAAGTGACCGTATGTGTTCCTGGGATATTTTCCTCCCTCTTCGCATGGATTGGGATCTCATCCTCATCTGCATCATCCAGCTGCCAGCCTTTGAATTTTGAATTCTCTTCAATGATTTGCTGAGCCAGAGAGATGGCGGTACCACTTGGAGCATCCAGTTTTTGTACATGATGAATTTCCTCTATGTCTACTTTATAATCTTCAAGGCCCTTCATCATCGTGGCGAGCTTCTTATTAAGTTCAAAATAGACATTTACTCCCAGGCTAAAGTTTGAGGCATAAATAAACGCAGAGTCATTCTCCAGGCAGATCTTTCTAGCCTTTTCATACTGGTCCAGCCAGCCGGTGGTTCCGCATACCACGGGGATTTTATGCTTAAAACAGGTGGTGATATTATTATAGGCTGCCTTGGGAACACTAAAATCTATCGCAATATCGATTTTGGCTCCTTCGAGATCATGATTTTCAATATCATCACTAATTTTCATTACTACCTTATGACCACGTTTTTCTGCGATCTCTTCAATGGTTTTACCCATTTTCCCGTATCCTAAAAGAGCGATATTCATATTAAAAATTATAATTAAAAGTTAGACCGTAATTGGTTTTTCCTGAAAGGGTGTTAAAATCCAGGTTTGGTTTAACTGTAAGGTCCTCGTCTACATTAAACTGTCTCAGGTGCGCTTCTACATTAGCGTCTATGATATTTAAAATATAGACACCAACTGTAACCAGGATAGAAATTTCTTTATTCTTTTGGTAGAATTCCTGTGCTCTAATTAAACCATCAGTGGTGATCCTGCCCTCAAATTGGTCTGGTCTCCCGGCTAACCTGTCTTTGTATGCGTCGCGATATCTGTCGTATAATTTATCATTTTCCAGATAGAAATAAACTCCTGTTCCCAATCCGGCATACGCAATAGGGATCTTCCAGTAGCTCCCGTTATAAGCCTGGCCTAATCCTGGTAAAACTGCTGAATAGAAAGCTGCTTTGGCGGGTGCCAGAGCATTGTACGGTTCGTATTCCTTCTCTATAGATTTCTTTTTTTCAATTCTTTCTGTGACAACAGCCAGGGAATCCTGTTGTGCTGTAAGCAGTGAAACACTAAACAGGAAGAAAATAAAGAAAAAGGATGGTCTATTCTTCACCCCTGATAAGTTTTTTGAGCCTCTCAAAATCTTCTTCAGATGAAAACGGGATAGTTAACTTTCCGCTTCCTTTTTTTGTCACCTTAACATCTACTTTGGTTCCCAGATACTCCGTGAATTCCTTGATCCCTTTTTTATAACTGGTGGGTACCGTGGTTTTTTTGCTCGCTGCTGCAGGTTTACCTTCCGTGTTAAGTTCTCTAACCAATTGTTCAGTTTCTCTAACCGAAAGTGATTTCTGGATGATCTTTTCATAGATGTCCAGCTGTTTCTGGGTGTCGTCAATATTGATCAACGCCCGGCCATGCCCCATACTTAGAAAACCATCCCTCATACCTGTTTGAATAATAGGGTCCAGTTTTAAAAGTCTCAGATAATTCGCGATAGTAGATCGGTTTTTACCTATGCGTTCGCTTAACTGTTCCTGAGTTAACTGAATTTCATCTATCAATCGCTGGTAGGACAGTGAAATTTCGATAGGATCAAGATCCTGTCGCTGTATATTTTCTACAAGCGCCATTTCCAGGGATTCCTGGTCGTTCGCGATTCTTATGTATGCAGGGATAGTGGTTAAACCTACGAGTTTTGAAGCTCTGAATCTTCTTTCTCCCGAGACTAACTGGTATTTTTCGAAGCCTAGTTTTCTAACCGTAATAGGCTGGATTACTCCTAACTCACGGATAGAAGTAGCCAGTTCTTTTAAAGAATCTTCGTTGAAACTTGTTCGCGGCTGAAAAGGATTTACCTCAATGGTAGACATCTCCAGTTCCACGATATGACCAACCAGTTTGTCGGCATTTTTATCCTCTGCAGATTTTATATCATTATCCGGATCTTTCAGTAGGGCTGAAAGTCCTCGTCCCAATGCTTGTTTTCTGGTAGCCTTCGCCATTTCTCCTAATTTTTCTTAATGATTTCATGTGCCAGGCTCAAATAATTGCTGGCGCCTTTACTGGAAGCATCATAGTTAATAATGCTTTCTCCATAACTGGGTGCTTCACTTAAACGAACATTTCGCTGAATGATTGTTTCAAACACCATTTCATCAAAATGCTTCTTAACTTCTTCTACAACCTGATTTGAAAGTCTTAACCTTGAGTCATACATGGTTAAAAGTAGGCCTTCTATATCCAGTTTGTTATTATGGATTTTTTGTACACTTTTAATGGTATTCAATAATTTACCAAGGCCCTCCAGAGCAAAATACTCACATTGTATAGGGATAATAACCGAGTCTGAAGCCGTAAGAGCATTCAGGGTCAATAACCCCAGGGAAGGAGCGCAGTCTATCAGGATAAAATCATACTTTTCTCGCAAAGGCTCTACTGCCTGTTTCAGCATAGATTCACGGTTTTCCTGATCTACAAGTTCGATTTCTATCGCTACCAGGTCTATATGGGCAGGTATGATGTCAAGATTTGGAGAACTGGTCTTTTGTATGGCTTCTTCCGCTATAATGGAATGTTCCAGCAATTGGTAAGTACCGTATTCTACACCCTCAACGTCTATTCCAAGGCCAGAAGTAGCATTAGCCTGAGGATCGGCATCAATCAATAAAATCTTTTTTTCCAGAACCCCGAGCGAAGCTGCAAGATTCACAGATGTTGTGGTTTTTCCCACGCCTCCCTTTTGGTTGGCAATTGCAATGATTTTACCCATTAAAAATGTATGATTTTTGAAAGGTAAAAATACAATTTATTATAGGTTTAGAAAATGAAATTGTTAACAGCTTCTAAAGAAAAAACCGAAGAAAAACCTAATGGAATCAGGCCGTACTCCGGATTTTAATTTTTGCTTCCTTCTTTTTGTTGAAAACTGAAGAATATGAAGACGCTATTTGGTCTTTTTTGCCTTGATCATGCTTTCCAGCATGTCCCACATTTGCTCAGGTATTTCTTCCAGTAAATTAAATTGGCCGGCACCTTTCAACCACTCGCCACCATCTATGGTGATCACTTCGCCATTCACATAAGCAGAGAAATCTGAAACCAGGTAAGCTGCAAGATTGGCAAGCTCCTGGTGGTCACCCACACGCTTAAGCGGAACCTTTTTAGCCAGATCAAATTTTTCTTTCAAGTCACCGGGGAGTAATCGGTCCCATGCACCCTTGGTAGGGAAGGGGCCTGGAGCGATCGCATTCGAACGTATCCCGTATTTCGCCCATTCCACGGCCAGAGATCTTGTCATGGCCAGGACCCCGGCTTTAGCAGTTGCACTCGGCACCACATAGGCAGAACCCGTCCAGGCATATGTGGTAACTATATTTAAAATTGTTTTATTTTCTTCTTTTTTATCAATCCAGTGCTTGCCCAGCGCAAGCGTACAGTTTTTACTTCCTTTTAGTACAATATCTATAATGGTGTCGAAGGCATTGGCGCTTAACCTTTCTGTAGGAGAAATAAAGTTTCCGGCTGCATTGTTTAACAATATGTCTACAGTTCCAAATTCTTCAATCACTGCATCCCGCATTGCTTCTACCTGGTCGTAATGTCTTACATCGCATTGAAGGGGAAGACAATTCCCCCCGGTCTCTTCTTCCAGTTCTTTAGCTGTATTCTGAAGTTTTTCCAGGTTTCTGGAGGTAATAGCCACCTTAGCTCCAAGCTCCAGGAAGTATTTCGTCATAGATTTCCCTAATCCGCTACCTCCACCCGTGACAATAATATTTTTACCAGCCAGGGCATCGTCCCGAAGCATTTTTTTCTTTAAGTCCATAATTTACGGTTGTTAGCTTTTTGTTGTTTGTTGTGTTATCTAGATCCTCTGGAATAAATAAAGAGTGTGCCTGTTTTATTCTGAGTTATTCGTCTATTAATATTTCAAGCAGTTGTATAGCAGCATCACTTATCCTGGTGCCTGGGCCGAATACGGCGACTGCACCTGCATCAAATAAGAATTGATAATCCTGTGAGGGAATTACACCTCCTACGATAACCATGATATCCTCTCTCCCCAGCTTTTTAAGTTCTTCAATTACCTGCGGCACCAGTGTTTTATGTCCTGCGGCCAGTGAGGAAACCCCTAGAATATGAACATCATTTTCTGCAGCCTGTTGTGCTGCTTCTGCCGGCGTTTGAAATAACGGGCCTATATCCACATCAAACCCCAGGTCGGCATAACCCGTGGCTACTACTTTTGCTCCACGGTCGTGGCCGTCCTGACCCATTTTAGCGACCATGATCCTTGGCCTGCGACCTTCCATTTCAGCAAACTTATCTGCCAGCTCCCTGGCTTTATTGAATGAACTATTATCTTTCATTTCTTTAGAATATACTCCGCTAAACGACTGTATCTTAGCTTTATATCTGCCATATACTTCTTCCAGTGCATCACTTATTTCTCCAAGGCTCGCTCTTTCCCTGGCAGCTTCTACCGCCAATGCCAGTAAATTGGCGTTTTCTTCTTTTGCAGCTTTTCTTAAATTTTCCAGAGCGTGCTGAACATTGGTTTCATTTCTTTCGGCTCTTATTTTTTCCAGTCTGGCAACCTGTTGTTTTCTTACCGTTTGGTTATCTACTTCCAGGGTTATAAGTTCATCTTCCTTTTCTAAACGATATTTATTTACTCCAACGATTACATCAGTTTCACTATCAATTCGGGCCTGCTTTTTTGCCGCAGCTTCCTCAATTCTCATTTTCGGGATTCCGGCCTCAATTGCCTTCGTCATTCCGCCAAGTTCTTCTACTTCCTCTATCAGTTTCCAGGCTTTATGAGCAATCTCTTCGGTTAATTTTTCCACATAAAAACTACCAGCCCAGGGATCTACAGTTTTTGTAATATTTGTTTCCTGTTGCAGATATAACTGAGTATTTCGGGCGATCCTGGCAGAAAAATCTGTAGGTAGTGCGATCGCTTCATCAAGCGCATTCGTGTGTAAGCTTTGTGTTCCGCCAAATGCAGCCGCGGCTGCTTCAATACAGGTCCTGGCTACGTTATTAAAAGGGTCCTGCTCGGTCAAGCTCCAGCCACTGGTTTGTGAGTGTGTTCTTAGTGATAGGGATTTTGGATTCTTAGGATTGAATTGTTTTACCAGTTTAGCCCATAACATTCTTCCTGCTCTCATTTTGGCGATCTCCATAAAATGGTTCATTCCAATGGCCCAAAAGAAGGAAAGTCTTGGTGCAAAACTATCTATATCCATTCCTGCATCAAGACCTTTACGAATATATTCCAAGCCGTCTGCCAGGGTATAGGCTAGCTCGATATCACAGGTTGCACCAGCTTCCTGCATATGGTAGCCAGAGATACTTATACTGTTGAATTTTGGCATATTTTGAGAGGTATACTCAAATATGTCTGAAATAATCTTCATTGAAGGGGTAGGTGGGTAGATGTAAGTATTTCTAACCATAAATTCCTTCAAAATGTCATTCTGAATGGTTCCCGATAACTTATCAGGTTTTACTCCCTGTTCCTCGGCTGCGACGATATAAAATGCCATGATTGGTAGTACTGCTCCGTTCATAGTCATGGAAACCGACATTTTATCCAGTGGGATCTGGTCAAAGAGAATTTTCATATCCTCAACCGAATCTATAGCCACCCCTGCTTTTCCAACATCACCCACAACCCGTTCATGGTCTGAATCATAGCCACGATGTGTAGGCAGGTCAAAAGCTACAGAAAGTCCCTTTTGCCCGGCAGCCAGATTTCTTCGATAAAAGGCATTGCTTTCTTCTGCCGTAGAAAATCCTGCATACTGGCGAATGGTCCAAGGACGGCTAACATACATTGTACTATACGGCCCCCGTAAATAAGGCGGGATCCCGGCAGCAAAATTTAAATGTTCAGTGTCTTGAATATCTTCCTTAGAGTAAGAGCTTTTAATCTCTATTTCCTCAGGGGTCTTAAAAGTTTCCTGTCTTGCAGAAGCAATTCTTTTTGAAATTTCCTTTTCCGCAAGGTTTATATTCTGAAGATCTTTGCGTTGCATAAATCTTTAATTTAGATGGTTGGCTGGCTCTTTTTTTTCTACTTCTAATCTTTCCTTTTCATATTCTTCACTGAGCCTTCTTTCCAGAATTG
>JAHELO010000047.1 GCA_024644145.1 Christiangramia sp. | reverse complement strand
GGCCGGGATATACCCGGCCTTTTTTTTGCAATTTTACTAATTACTAACTTCAATTATCATGAATTTTATTCTTAGACTATTGCTTACAGCACTGGCTGTAGTGCTGCTCGCTAAACTTCTTCCCGGGGTAAGCGTAGATGGTTACTGGACGGCGATTATCGTGGCGCTGGTACTGGCGCTTTTAAATTTCCTCGTTAAACCCTTACTGGTACTTTTAACCCTGCCTGTTACCATACTAACTTTAGGATTATTCCTACTGGTGATCAATGCCATCATCATATTTATTGCAGATGGATTTGTAGATGGTTTTGAGGTAAGCGGCTGGCTTATCGCTATTATTTTTAGTTTATTACTGTCTCTGGTGCAATCTTTGCTTTTTTCAATTCTGAAATCAGATTAGATTTATCTGAATTTCAATAAATTGAAACTTTGCAGACTTTAAGAAAAAACGTAATTTTGCACTCCAATTTTTATAAAAGATCAAAATGAATATTACCAGAGAGAATATTGATGAATTAAATGCGGTAGTTAAAGTTGATATCGCTAAAGAAGATTATGCCGGTAAAGTAGATAAGATTTTAAAAGATTACCGTAAGAATGCCAATATTCCCGGTTTCAGAAAAGGTCATGTACCTATGGGGATGGTTAAGAAACAATATGGTCAGGCTGTATTGGTAGATGAGGTGAACAAATTGCTTCAGGATAGTCTTAACAAGTACCTTACTGAAGAGAAACTGGATGTACTAGGAAATCCTCTGCCTAAAGAGCAGGAGAATTTTGACTGGGAAAAAGATGATTATAGCTTTGAATTTGAATTAGGACTTGCTCCTGAATTTAAAGTAGATCTTGATCTTAAAAAGCCTGTTACAAAATATAATATCGTTGCCGATGAGAAAATGGTGAACGATCAAATAGAAAGTATACAAAAGCAGTACGGGAAACTTAAGACCAAAGATGTAGTTGAAGAGGGTGATACTGTTGCTGGTACTTTTAAAAATGAGGAAGAAGGGGTAGAAAATGATTCTACCATTGAACTTTCAAATATTAAAGGAAAAAGAAACCTTAATAAATTTGTAGGTGCTAAAGTTGGTGATACCATCACACTAAAAACCAAAGGCCTTTTTGAAGATGATCATGCCTTGGTAAATCACCTGAAAGTAGAGCATGATAAGGCTCATGATCTTGATATAGAGGTAGAGTTTACTATCTCTGAGATCAATGAAAGAGAACTTGCAGATCTGGACCAGGAATTGTTTGATAAACTATTCGGAAAAGACAAAGTAAAGTCGGTAACAGAGCTTAAGGAAAAGATCAAGGAAGATGCGGCCAAGCAATTTGAGCAGCAGAGCGATCAGCAGTTGATGAATGATATCACAGAAGCACTTATTGAAGCGACAAATTTTGAACTTCCTAAAGAATTTCTTCAAAAATGGATTCAAACCGTAGGTGAAAAACCGCTAACTGAAGAGGAAGCTGCTGAAGAGTACGAAAAAAGTGAAAAAGGACTACGTTACCAGTTGATTGAAGGTAAGGTTGTAAACGATAATAACCTGAATGTAGATTTTAACGATCTTAAATCGTTTACTACTGAAAAGATCAAACAACAGATGGCTCAATTTGGCCAGATGGATCCTTCAGAGAAAGAACTGGATGATATTGCTGCCAGGATCCTTTCTAACCAGGATGAGGTTAAGAGGCTGTCTGAGCAATTAATGAATGAAAAGCTGCTTGAATTCTATAAGGAAAATATGAAATTCAACGAAAAAGAAGTGACTTACGAAGAATTTGTGAAAGCGATTTATAAGTAAGCCTTTTTACGATTTATTACCTATCTTTAAGGCGTTAACTCAATCGAGTAACGCCTTTTTTGGTTTTAACCGGAATTTTAATTAAGATTAGAAAAACAATAAAACAATTGATGGATTACGGAAAAGAATTTCAAAAATATGCTGTTTCAGACCATAATATAAACAGCAATTATTACGATAAAATTGTTAGTAGCATGATGCCGGTAGGCATGACCCCGAATATTATTGAAGAACGCCAGATGAATGCTGTTGCCATGGACGTTTTTTCCCGTTTAATGATGGATCGTATCATATTTCTTGGTACAGGAATCAATGAGCAGGTTGCAAATATTGTACAGGCTCAGTTATTATTTCTGGAGAGTACAGATGCTTCCAAGGATATTCAGATCTACATCAACTCTCCGGGTGGGAGTGTGTATGCAGGATTGGGGATTTACGATACCATGCAATTTATAAAGCCAGATGTTGCAACCATATGTACAGGAATGGCGGCATCTATGGGTGCAGTACTATTATGTGCGGGAGAAGCTGGTAAAAGAAGCGGACTTCCTCACTGTCGCGTGATGATCCATCAGCCAATGGGCGGCGCTCAGGGGCAGGCCAGTGATATTGAGATCACAGCCAGAGAGATCATTACCTTAAAAGAAGAATTATATAATATCATAGCGAAACATTCCGGCCAGTCTTACGAAAAAGTACACGAAGACAGTGATCGTGACTATTGGATGAAGGCTGAGAAAGCTAAGGAATATGGTATGATAGATGAGGTTTTAAAAAGAGAAGGATAAATTATAATTTACTTTTTTAAAAGTGAATTCTGAAAATTTAAATAATGGCGAAAGAAGATTTAGAATGTTCCTTTTGTGGTAGAAAAAAACCCGAGACCAATTTACTTATCGCAGGTCTGGACGCACATATTTGTGATCGTTGTATAGAGCAGGCGCATGGGATCGTGGTAGAGGAATCAAAGCAGGGAGAGGCCAGAGAGCTTTCTTCAGACCTAATGTTGAGTAAACCTAAATCCATAAAATCATTTTTGGATGAGTATATCATTGGTCAGGAAGAAACTAAAAAGGTAATGTCTGTGGCGGTATATAATCACTATAAAAGATTATTGCAGCCAGAAAGCGATGATGATGTAGAGATCCAGAAAAGTAATATTGTAATGGTAGGGGAGACCGGTACCGGTAAGACCTTAATGGCCAGAACAATTGCCAAGATGTTAAATGTACCACTTGCTATTGTAGATGCAACCGTGCTTACAGAAGCTGGTTATGTAGGGGAGGATGTAGAAGGTATCTTGACGAGATTGCTTCAGGCAGCCGATTATAATACTGAAAAAGCCCAGCGTGGAATCGTTTTCATAGACGAAATAGATAAGATCGCCCGTAAGAGTGATAATCCGTCTATTACACGTGATGTTTCTGGAGAGGGAGTTCAGCAGGCTTTATTGAAGTTGCTGGAAGGTACTACGGTTAATGTTCCGCCAAAAGGAGGCCGTAAGCATCCAGACCAGAAATTCATCGAAGTAAATACCGAGAATATTCTCTTTATCGCCGGAGGTGCTTTTGATGGAATTGAAAGGATCATTAGTAAACGATTGAATATGCAGGCTGTTGGATTCAGTGCTTCTAAGAGCGAAGATGCTATAGAGCGCACCAACCTGCTTAAATATATTATCCCGAAGGATCTTAAGGAATTTGGTCTCATTCCGGAGATCATTGGTAGATTACCAGCCCTTACGTATATGAATCCTCTGGATAGAAAGACGCTGAGAGCCATCCTTACCGAGCCTAAGAATGCGATCATCAAACAATATAAGAAGCTGTTTGAAATGGATGATATCGAATTTGATATTACCGATGAGGCTTTGAATTTTATTGTAGATAAAGCGGTGGAATATAAGCTGGGGGCCCGTGGCTTACGTTCATTATGTGAGGCTATTTTAACCGATGCTATGTTTGAAATGCCGGAAAGTGAAGAAGGTGAATTTACAGTAACCCGGGAATATGCCGAGGATAAATTGAATAAATCAACGATGAGTAAATTGAAAGCTGTTTCATAATTACTTTAAGTTGTTTATATAAGAATAAAAAAGCTCTCAATTACTGAGAGCTTTTTTTATGAGATTAATTTTTTTGAATTCTTATCTTTCAAAGCCTATTGTGGCAGAGAAATAGGTTAAGAGAAGTGAACAGTTTTTTAGTGAGGAATTACCAGCTACCACCGGCACCGCCTCCGCCAAAACCGCCTCCGCCGAAGCCGCCTCCAAAGCCGCCTCCGCCAAAACCTCCTCCGGAGCTTCCGCCTCCAAAACCGCCGCCACCAAAGCTTCCACGACCAAGGGAACTAAGGATGATGGCATCCCATAATGTGCTTCTGCCCGTTCTTCTTCCGCCGCTTCTTCCTCCACCTTTTTTATTAAACATCGAAATAATAATTATGATGAATATAAAAAGGAAGACTATGGTTCTTATTGAAAAGCCGCCACCTCCGGAGCCTGTTGGGCCAGGGGCGCCTTTAAAAGTGCCGCTTAATACCTGGAAAATAGCGGTGGTTCCTTTGTTAATTCCCGCGTAAATATCTCCGTTTCTAAATTCCGGTAGAATGATAAGTTCTATGATCTCCTTGGTCTTCGCATCGGTCATATACTCTTCCAGTCCATAACCGTTGGTGATCCAGATTTTTCTCTCTTTTTGAGCTATAAGCATCAAGAGACCATTGTCCTTCTTGCTCTGGCCAATTCCCCACTCGTGAGCCCAGTGGGCGGCATAGGTGCCCTCATATTCGCCCTCCAGCGAAGGGATAGTGACCACTACGATCTGGGTGGAAGTAGTATCGGCATAATTTATTAATTTTTGTTCCAGTCTTCTTTCATCGGCAGAGCTAAGAAGGTCTGCCTCATCATACACACTGGTTTGCTCTGATGGCCTTGGGGGGATATCGCGTTGTGCCAACGCGGTAAACCCTGTTAGTACTATCAGGAAAAATATAAAATGTTTGATAAGCTTATGCTTTAGAAATATGGTCTGGTAATTCATTTTTATCATCGTCATCCCAGGGAAAATGCTTGCGTAATTGTTCTCCTGCCTTCAGTACACCCTGTACAAGTCCTTCTTTAAAATGTCCTTTCTTAAAATGGGAAACTATAAGATCTTTAGTGCTTTCCCAGAAATCGTCTGGAACCACTTCATTGATGCCTTTATCCCCGTAGATCACAAAATTTCGATCTTCTACAGCTACATATATAAGCACCCCGTTATCCAGTTTAGTATTGTCCATTTTGAGCATATGGAATACTTCCATAGCTCTGTCAAAGATATCTTCCTTTCCGGCAGTAGGTTCAAGGTGAACCCTTATTTCTCCGGAGGTTTTTCCTTCTGCTTTCCGTATCGCATCTACGATCTCGGCTTCTTCTTCCTTGGTTAAAAAATCTTCGGTCTTAGACATAATAATTAAAAATCGAATTCCACATCTGGAGCATCTTCGGCACCTGCGTCGGCCTGGAAACGTTCCATTCTTTCAAAACCGAACATACCGGCAAACATATTATTTGGGAATACCCGTATGTAGGTGTTATAATCTGTAACGGCTTCGTTATAACGGTCTCTGGCAACATTTATCCTGTTCTCTGTTCCTTCAAGCTGAGACTGTAACTGCAAAAAGTTCTGATTCGCTTTCAATTCTGGATATCTCTCTACTGTTACCAGTAAGCGGGATAATGCTGATGTTACGCCCTGCTGTGCCTGTTGGAATTGCTGGATCTGAGCTGCGCTTAAATTTTCAGCATCTACATTTACAGAGGTGGCCTTGGCCCTTGCCTCAATTACTTCCTTTAGAGTACCTCTTTCAAAATCTGCTGCACCCTCAACGGTTTTAACCAAATTGCCTATAAGGTCATTTCGTCGCTGATAGGAACTTTCCACATTAGACCATGCTAATTTTGCATTTTCCTCCTTTGCTACAGCGGTGTTATTAAATCCTGCGGTAAATCTCCAGATCACCACGATGCCTATAACAATAATTATTAATGGTACTAGCCACTTCTTCATATTACAATTGATTTTTAAGGTTGATTAGTTCTGCTTTTACGCTTTCCAGTTTTCTGATAATATCAAAATTGCTAAGCGTTTTATGTTTTTCTTCTTTAAGATGCGTTTTGGCGCCCTCAAGGGTAAATCCTCGTTCCTTTACCAAATGGTAGATAAGTTCAAGATTTTTTATATCCTCCGGGGTAAACTTCCTGTTGCCCTTTGCATTCTTCTTCGGCTTTATGGCATCAAACTCCTTTTCCCAGAATCTTATCAGGGAGGTGTTTACCTTGAAAGCTTCGGCCACTTCGCCTATACTATAGTAACGTTTTTCAGGAAGGTTTATGTGCATTAATCAAGTGATTGATTTTCACGTTGGGCTTTTTCAAGTACTTCACCGAACTCTTCAGGAGAAAGGTTTCCGTAATAGAAATTAATAGGATTTATCCTTTTGTCGTCTTTGAAGATCTCATAGTGTAAATGAGGGGCTTCAGACCGGCCTGTACTACCTACGAATCCTATTACATCTCCTCTTTTCACGCGCTGGCCACGTCTCACATTATATTTATATAAATGGGCATAAAGACTGGTGTATCCATAGCCGTGATCTATTCTTATATGGTTTCCGTATCCGGTAGAACGGCTATCTGCTCTTACTACCCGGCCGTCGCCTGTGGCATATATAGGTGTTCCCCGTGGAGCGGTAAAATCCATCCCATAATGAAACTTTCTAACTTTGGTAAAAGGGTCTGTTCGCCAGCCGTAACCCGAAGCGATCTTGCTTAGGTCTTCATTATTTATTGGTTGTATAGCCGGGATCGCTGAAAGTAATTCGCCTTTCTCCCTGGCCAGTTCGGCGATCTCATCCAGAGACTTAGATTGTACTACCAGGCGTTTGGTAAGTACATCCATTCTTTTGGTGGTCTCTTTAATGAGTTTGCTGTTATCAAAACCTTCGAGGTTCTGATACCTGTTAATTCCACCGAAACCTGCTTTTCTCTGTTCTTCCGGGATAGGATTGGCTTCAAAGTATAACCGGTAAATATTATTGTCCCGGTCTTCTATATTGGCCATTACATCCTGGATCTGGTCCATCTTTTTATTCAATAGACCATACTGGAGTTTCATGTTTTGTAATTCCCGCTTCAGGGCCTTCTCCTTGGGAGTTTCTATTTGAGGGATGTTCAAATAAATGATAAGAAGAATAAAACCGGCAAGAAAAGAACCGGTAATACTAAGCAGAGCGATGCCTAAACGTCTGCCTTTCTTTTGCTCGATCTTTTTGTAAGAAAGGGTCTCGCTATCGTAATAATATTTAACCTTCGACATGAGTTAAAAATGTGCTATTTTTGCGTCCAGAAACGGCTGAAAAACCGTGTATTTTTATACGGTAAACGAACAAATATATGAATTGTTTTGCCGTCTTCATAATTTAATGAATTTTGCAAGAAAATAACTGAATGAAGTCACAGGATATCCGAAAACAGTTTCTCGAATTTTTTAAATCGAAATCTCACAGCATTGTCCCGTCAGCGCCAATGGTCTTAAAAGATGACCCAACGCTGATGTTTACCAATGCCGGAATGGTACAGTTCAAGGAGTATTTCCTCGGGAATTCAGTGCCAAAGAACAACCGGGTGACCGATACTCAAAAATGTCTTCGGGTGAGCGGTAAGCACAATGACCTGGAAGAAGTAGGACATGATACGTATCACCACACCATGTTCGAGATGCTGGGTAACTGGAGTTTTGGTGACTACTTTAAGGAGGAAGCGATCAACTGGGCATGGGAACTGTTAACCGAGGTCTTTAAAATTAATCCTGAAAATCTTTATGTTTCTGTTTTTGAAGGAAGCGAAGACAGGGATAATCTGGGTCTGGATACCGAAGCTCTGGAACTGTGGAAGAAGATCGTGCCTGAAGAAAGGATCATCTACGGGAATAAGAAGGATAACTTCTGGGAAATGGGAGATCAGGGACCTTGCGGGCCTTGTTCAGAAATTCATATCGATATAAGATCTGAAGAAGAAAAAAGTAAAACCCCTGGCCGGGAGCTGGTTAATATGGATCACCCACAGGTGGTAGAGATTTGGAATCTCGTGTTCATGCAGTATAACCGTAAAGCGAACGGCGACCTGGAAGAATTACCGGCCAAACATATTGATACGGGAATGGGCTTTGAACGCCTGTGTATGGTACTGCAGAATAAGCAGTCTAATTATGATACAGATGTTTTTACTCCGCTTCTAACAGAATTAGAGAAAATTACCGGGATAAAATACGGGAAGTCTGAAGAGAATAATATTGCCATGCGTGTGATCGCAGATCATGTGAGAGCAGTAGCTTTTTCGATAGCCGATGGGCAGCTTCCAAGCAATACCGGAGCAGGTTATGTAATTCGAAGAATTCTTAGAAGGGCTATTAGATATGGCTTTACGTTTTTAAATACTAAAGAGCCGTTTATCTTTAAACTGGTTCCGGTGTTAAGCGATCAAATGGGAACGTCCTTTCCTGAGCTTAAATCTCAGCAGGGATTAATTGAAAATGTGATCCGTGAAGAAGAAGCTTCTTTTCTTAGAACATTAGATCAGGGATTGGTACTTCTGGAAAATCTCATGAAAGAATCTGAATCCAAGACTATTTCTGGAGAAAAAGCATTTGAGCTTTATGATACCTTTGGTTTTCCAATAGATCTTACCGGTCTTATTTTAAGAGAAAATGGTTATGAATTGGATGAGCAGGGTTTTGAAGCTGAACTGAAAAAGCAAAAGGACAGATCCCGTGCGGCTACGGCAGTTAGTGCAGGTGACTGGGTAGAGCTAAATCCAGTAGGGGATAATTCCTTTATAGGTTATGATCATCTGGAGGCTGAAGTAAAAATTGCTAGATATCGCAAGGTGGAGTCTAAGAAAAAGGGAGAAATGTATCAGATCGTTCTGGATAAAACCCCATTTTATCCTGAAGGCGGGGGCCAGGTTGGAGATAAAGGTGTAATTCTTTCTTCAGATGGCGAAGCGATAGAGGTAACCGATACTAAAAAGGAAAATAACCAGATCATACATTTTACGAAAAAGCTTCCGCAAAATACTGAGGCAGATTTTAAAGCCATCGTAAATAATACTGAAAGAGCCAATACGGCCTCTAATCACACAGCCACGCATTTACTGCATCAGGCACTTAGAAGTATTTTGGGAACCCACGTAGAGCAGAAGGGCTCTATGGTGCAAAGCGGCTACCTGAGGTTTGATTTT
>JAHELO010000046.1 GCA_024644145.1 Christiangramia sp. | reverse complement strand
AAATCATGATGAACTTACCCTGGAAATGGTGACCGACGAAGAACGGGATTATATGTATAAGGTCTACACCAAAGATCCGCAGGCAAAAATCAATGTTGGGATAAGGCACAGGCTCGCACCTCTACTGGAGAATAACCGGAGTAAGATTGAATTGATGAATGTATTACTCTTCTCTCTTCCCGGTACCCCCATAATTTATTATGGTGATGAAATAGGGATGGGAGATAATTTCTACCTGGGAGACCGTGATGGGGTTCGTACACCTATGCAATGGACAGCCGACCGGAATGCAGGTTTTTCCCTGGCAAATCCTCAGAAATTATATTTACCTCTTATCATCGATCCGGAATATAAATATGAATCTATCAATGTAGAAACCCAACAGATGATCTCATCTTCATTGTTATGGTGGATGAAGAGAATTATTGGGATGAGGAAAAAATACAGGGCCTTTGGTAGAGGCGAAATAGAATTCCTTTCGCCAACCAACTCAAAGGTAATTGCCTTTATCAGATCATATGAAAATGAGGAAATCCTGGTTCTTGGAAATCTCTCCCGCTTTTCTCAACCGGCAGAACTAGACCTGGAAAAATATAAAGGCTATACTCCAGTGGAAGTTTTTAGCCATAACAGGTTCCCGGAAATATCTGAAAGGCCCTACCTTTTTACCTTATCACCTTATGGCTATTACTGGTTCGTTCTCGAGAAAGAGAGAGACCGAGTTGAAGGCGAAACGAAAATTCCTGTTCTCAATATAGATAGTTGGAATAACCTTTTAAAGAATCGAACCCTTCAGAAATTATCAGGACAAATCTTACCTCCTTATCTAAAAAACAGAAGATGGTTTGAAAGTAGTGGAAGGAATATTCAGGAGATCAGGATCAGGGAATCGCTGGAAGTAAAAGTTAAAAAAATGCCCACCAGGATCATTATTCTGGAAGTCACTTTTAATGAAGGCTTACCAGAATTATATCAATTACCGGTATCATTTACACTGGAAGAAAATGAAAATCTTCTGAATGACGTCCCTAAAAGAGGAATTATTGCCAAGTTAAATATCGGAGACCAGAATGGTTATTTGTTCGATTCAGTCTATGCAGAAGCATTTAGAGAACATCTTCTTGCAAACTTTAGGAGATCGACCAAACGTGAAGTGGTAGCAGGGGAATTACAATATTCAGCTGAAAAATCAGCTTTTGAAAATCTGGAATTGGAAATTAGGTCTGAATTGGTCAGCACTGAACATCGCCAGACTATTATAGCCTATAATAATGAATTGTTACTAAAGCTCTACAGGAAACTGGATCAAACCTACAATCCCGATGTAGAGACAATAAAATTTCTATCAAAAAGAACAGGTTTTAAAAATATCTCTACTTATGCAGGGACGGTTAGTTACAATATTAAACCCGGGAAAACCTATTATCTGGGTATCCTCCAGCAGATCGAGGAAAACCAGGGGGAAGTTTGGGATCATGTAAAAGATTCCCTGGAGCGATATTTTGAAGATATCCTTACATCAATTCAGGAGATTAAGGTTGAAAGAGTACATGGAGATATCTATGAGCCACTGGCTTATGAGAACTTTCCGGATACAATTAGGGAAACTACCGGCATAATTTTACCTGAGCGTATTTATCAGTTAGGTCAATTTACTGCAGAACTGCACGATGCCCTTTCACAACATGAAGATGACCAGGATTTTGACAAAGAAGAATCATCACTTCACTATCAAAGGTCTTTATTCTCCGGCCTGCAAACCCTAACCAGGACGAGCCTGGAAAAATTAAAACATATTCTGGAAGATCTGCCAGATGATGTAGCACAGGAGGCCTGGGAAGTTATTGGAATGAAGAACGAAATACTGAATAGTTTTAAAGATATTTATGATCACAGGATTCCAGTAATGAAAATTAGAACCCATGGAGATTTTCACTTGAAACAGATCTTATGGACGGGCCGGGAATATATAATGAATAGTTTTGAGGGAGATCCTTCCAAGTCTTTTAGCGAAAGACGTATAAGAAGATCGGCAATGCGGGATCTTGCAGCCATGATACGATCCCTTCACTATGCGGCCTACAGCAATATTATTTCTCCGGAATATGAGCAGCAACGCAAGGAAGGGGATTTGGAAGCCTGGGCAGAAACCTGGCATTATTATATAAGCAGGCTGTATATAAAAGGATATTTAGATAAGGCAGAAAAAAGAGATTATGTACCACAAAATCACGAAGATTTTAAGATACTCATGCATACTTTCCTACTTGAGAAAGCTCTCAGCGAACTTAATTACGAAATAGAGAACCGGCCTGAATGGCTGATAATACCAATTCGCGGTATAAAGGCAATTTTAAAACATTATAACAACTAACCTTATTCCACGATATACATCTCATTAGAAGCCTTGATATATTCCTGGGGATTAAAAGTAGACTCAAAACTGTTCCTTACCAGGTCAAGCTTCAGTTTAAGATTTTTCATCTCATCCTTAAGATAAGGATCGCCCTGGTATTTATTAATCAGTTTTTCATATTTATCAAGGTTCTCCAGAATTCTGAAGGTTAACATACCAAACCTGATCTTTAAATTTTGCACCATTAACATTTGGTCATGATATTCCTGCTTCCAGTTTTCCGGGTTTGTTCTGCGTTCTTCGGCGATCTTGTTCTCCGCGATCTTAGAAATATCCAGAATATATTGGGTACGCTTTTTAGCATCAGTCTCATTTGTGAAATTCTCGGTAAAATCTTTCTTCTGAATATCCAGAATCTCTACAAGGTTTTCCTCCATCGCTTTATTTTGTAGCTCCTTAAGCTCGTTCAGGCTTTTAGTGATCGCTTCCCACTCGGTTTCAATAAGATCCTTGTCATGAGTAAACTGGGCGATAGAAGTGGTTAATTTGAACATTTTCATGCTCTGCTCCTTTAATTCCTTATCCCTGCGATTTAAAGATCCTATGAACTGGCTAATTCCATCAAATAAACTTCCGGCGAACATTCCGGTAAATGGTGTGCCTTTAGCCAGGTCTCCCGTTACCTGTAACATATGATTTAATGCTTCCAGACGGGCATCGTCTGCTTTTTCTTCAGCGATATATTTCTTGAATTTTCCGAACCATTCCTGGTAGCCTTCATAATTCATAGGATTACCTACAGCATCAAGCGTGGTATAGAATTCCCTGGAAGTATTAAAGAGATTTAAAGGTTTTATCTCCCTCTCCATAGAAGCGAGATTTAGTACAGCAGAACTATAATTATATTTATAAACACTTATCGTATTCTTATCTATCTCTTCCTGTCTTTGCTCCAGAAATTTTACCCTTTCCAGTAGTTTTTCCACTTTTTCTGAAGCAGAATTAGAGTTCCTGATACTTTCATCAAGGTTGTTGATTTTAGAATCTATCTCTTTTATTCTGAATTCGAGATTTTGGCTCAGCAATGATCGTTCACGGTTTAATTCCTTTAGAACCTGTTCGGTTACCGTCGCATTTTGATTATCAGCGTATATCTGTGCTTCTGCAGAGGAAAGACTCACGAATATTGTGGTAATAAGTAAAATGATTCGCTTCATAGATTTTTCATTTTAAGCTAACGTGGTTAACGCTCCAGCGGGCTGCATATTTCATGCCAGCAAAAATTTTCCAGGCTGAATAAACTTTAGAAGAAGAAATATTGAAGAGACTGTGGAATTATTGATCAGCCTTCCATTTATTCCCCATTCTGAAAAGGATAGGAAAAACAACCTTATTTCTGGTTCCGAATGCTTTACGAAGTTCAGACTCAACAAGAGTAACCGGATCTTTTTGGTGCTTATCCTGATAATGTTTTACAGCAGACCAGGTTCTTAGGTAACCTAAAAGGTGATCTGCCTTCCATATATATTCCTGAACCAGGTCTGGAGTGTCAATTTCCTCAAAAGGAAATGGAATGGTTTTATAATTCTCATCCAGGTATTTTCTTTCAGCATCCCAATAAATACCAAGTATATTTTTATACAATCTGTTAATCACATTATTGACTTCAGGAGTACTGCGAAATAGACCATAACCCAGAATTACAATCAATCCGTCGGGTTTAAGACAGCGGTTCACTTCAGCGTAAAATCTGGAAAAATTAAACCAATGAATAGCCTGGGCACTAATGATAAGATCGAATACATTTGAATGAAAAGAAGTCTTTTCTGCAGGCATTAGGGAATAATTTATATTCTCCCGTTGCACTGCATTTTTTAATTGGTTTTCACTGATATCTGTCGCTTCAACTTTGCAGAAGGTTTTAGCAAGTTCTCCTGCAACCTGGCCATTGCCAGTCCCGCAATCCCAGGCCAGATCAAATTGTTTTATATACTGAAAAATTAACTTATAAACCTTGTCTGGATATGCGGGCCTGTACCTCTGATATTTTTCTGAATTAGCTGAAAAATTATCTTTCAATCATTATCATTTATAAAACAAAAATGCAAAAAAATTCAATAAAGCTGTATTTATATGAATATTCGGCAGTTATTCACTTCATTAATAAACTGATTCACATCATTTTATCGATTAAATTCATTATATTATATAAGTTTAATAAACTCAATACATTTCTGTCATGAAAGAATTTATAACATATTTAAATGGCAAAACCCAAATCCTGATATTAATCTTCAGTTTTCTGTTTGTTACCGTAGAGAGCTTCGGTTTTCAACCCTCAGATATAAAATATGTGGAATATAAAGGGAAAGTGGTGAATGCCCAGAATGGTAAGCCTATCTCTTCGGCTTATCTTGCCCTTAGTAATAGTAATATTTCCACTATTACCAACGCCGATGGTGAATTTTCACTAAAGGTACCAGAGGACCTTACAGATGCTACGGTGAGCATCTCTGTACTGGGTTTCCAGAGCAAAACGCTGCCTCTCTCCTATTTCAAAAGTGCAAACACAAGAATTGAACTAAACGAAACGGTTGAGGAATTATCTGAAATCAGCCTGTATAAGGCAACGAATCCAAAATTGCTCGTTAGGGAAATGCTCGCGAAAAAGGATGATAATTATTTGACCTCTCAAAGTCTAATGACCTCTTTTTACCGGGAAACCATTAAAAAAGGCTGGAGTAACGTAAGTTTATCTGAAGCCGTGGTGAAAATTTCTAAAAGCCCGTATAATTCCTCGAAAAGAGATCTTGTATCACTCTATAAAGCACGCAAAAGCACAGATTATAACAAACTGGACACCATAGCTCTTAAACTTCGTGGAGGCCCATTCAATGCCTTATATCTGGATATGATGAAGTATACAGAATATGTTCTAAGACCGGAGATGCTGGATAGTTACAAATTTACCTTTGATGACCCTGCAAAGATCAATGACCGGTATACCTATGTGGTTAATTTCAAGGAAATGGATAAATCTGATCCCTGGTATTACGGACAATTATTCATCGATGCTGAAACTTCCACGCTCGTTAAAGCAGATTACAGCCTGAATGTAGATGACAGGAATGCTGCAGCGGCCATGTTCGTGAAAAAAAAACCAAGTGGTGCGAAAGTATATCCCACAGAGTTGAATTATCAGGTAGATTATGCTCAGAAAGATGGTAAGTGGCACTATGCTTATGGAAAGGCTCAGATGGAATACGTGGTCAACTGGAAACGAAAGATCTTTAATTCAAAATATAAGATCAATAGTGAGATGGTAGTAACAGACTGGCAGGAATACGTAAGTAACGACTGGAGAAAGTCTACAGATCTTATTAACCCCAATATTGTAATGGTAGATGATGTTTCTGGCTTTGCTGATGCCGAATTCTGGGGAAGCAATAATATTATTGAACCTGAGAAATCCATTCAAAATGCGATCGATAAAATAAAGCGGAAAATCAACGATAACTAAAAAAATAAAACCCTCGCCTTAAAGCGGGGGTTTTTAATTTTGAATTAGCCATAATTCATATCCAACTAAAATTTTACTAAAAGCTGGCTTATATTTTACCTTTCAATTTCCTTGCAAGACCATTTGAATAATAAAGGTCCTGAAAGGCAGGCCTAATTTATAATTTTTTTTATTCCTTCCTTAAAATCTTGAGGAATTACAGCCTATAATTACTACTAATCGAGTTGAGCTATTTATAAATAATTTATAATGAGAATATTAGACCTATTTAAAATTTTCGATATGCCTCAAAATTTTCGATATAAAAAAAACCCGATTTCTAGAAACCGGGATTTTGATTTATTACATGAATCATTTAATCATCATGATGCATAAAGCGCTGTTTAGCCAGTAGCTCTTCGTCGCTTTCTACATGTTCATCATCTGGAACACAACAGTCTACAGGACATACTGCAGCACACTGAGGCTCTTCATGAAACCCTTTACACTCAGTACATTTATCAGGTACTATATAATATATCTCATCGCTTATAGGTTCCTGAGCTTCATTAGCGTCGGCTTCTCTACCATTAGGAAGTACCACATCCCCTTCAAGATCTGTCCCGTCTGCATATCTCCAGTCATCTGCGCCTTCATAGATCGCAGTGTTCGGGCATTCCGGTTCGCAGGCCCCGCAGTTAATGCATTCATCGGTTATTACAATTGCCATAGCTCTTCTTTTATTTGTAAATTTAAAAACTGAACGAAAAAAGACCGGTAGCTTTTAGGAATATTTATGGTTTTAAGCTGCGGAAACTTTAATTTCGCTGCACAAATTTAACATAGGCCACATTCATAACCAAAAAAGACGATGACAATCGACGATCATAAAGCACATCTTATAAGCTTAGGGAAATTCCTGGGGCAATTCCAGGTGACAGATTCTGTAAAAGCTAAAAATTTACCTGGTAACGACAGGTTCTTTGATAGATTCAACGAAAAAATAGATTCATCGATTCACTATAATGGCTGGTTCAACCGTGAAAACATTATCTATTCCCTTCAGCAATGGAGCAAAGCATTAACGCAGCATAATTTAAAATTATGGCTGGACGAATATGATCTTTCTAAAAGCGGAGGAAAAACCATTGGAATCGTAATGGCAGGTAATATCCCACTGGTAGGTTTCCACGATTTCATTTCGGTTTTAGTCGCCGGGCATAAAGTTTTAATTAAACAATCTTCCAGTGACCAGCAATTGCTGCCTGTTATAGCAGAATATCTGATATTTCTTGATGCCAGATATGAAGAACGCATACAATTTACTAAAGATAATTTACAGGGATTTGATGCCGTAATAGCCACTGGCAGTAATAATACAGCGAGATATTTTGAATATTATTTCAAAGATAAACCTAGCATAATACGGAAAAACAGGAATTCTATAGCAGTTATTACTGGTAATGAAAGCAGGGAAGATCTTGAAAATCTTAGTGAAGATATATTTAGGTATTATGGTCTGGGCTGTAGAAATGTATCAAAACTATATGTTCCCGAAGATTACGATTTCGATTCTTTTTTCAAGGCCATGTATAAATGGAACCCTATTATAAACCAGGATAAATACGCTAATAATTATGATTATAACAAAGCTGTTTATCTCATGAGTGAATTTAAATTACTGGATAATGGTTTTCTTATATTAAAAGAAGATAAGAGTTTCGGCTCCCCCATTGCCTCTGTTTTCTATGAGACTTACAGGGATGAATCTGAACTGGAAGAAATCCTGGAGGAAAATGCTGAAAAGATTCAATGTATAGTCAGTAACAGATCCAGTAAGAATGAGGTGAAATTTGGGCAAACTCAAAAACCTCAGTTATGGGATTATGCCGATAATATAGATACCATAGAGTTCCTTTCGAAGCTTTAATCTTATAATTTTCCTAACAGCAAATCCTTTTAAAAATTGGCATCTTTGCTTTAATCAACTACAAAATTTATGAAAAAGCACAATTTCAGCGCAGGTCCATGTATCCTGCCTCAGGAGGTTTTTAAAGAAGCTTCCCAGGCGATTTTAGATTTTAATAATTCTGGCTTATCAATTCTCGAAATTTCACACCGCAGCGCAGATTTTGTGTCTGTAATGGAAGAAGCTCGAATGCTGGCTCTGGATTTGCTTGGATTAAAAGATAAAGGTTATAAGGCTCTCTTTTTACAGGGAGGGGCCAGTACACAGTTTTTAATGGTAGCTTATAACCTTCTGGAAAAGAAGGCGGCTTATCTTAATACTGGCACCTGGTCTTCTAAAGCGATCAAGGAAGCAAAATTATTTGGAGAAGTAGTTGAGGTTGCTACCTCTAAAGATAAGAATTTCAGCTATATACCTAAATCATATTCTATACCCCAGGATGCAGATTATTTTCACTGCACCAGTAATAATACCATTTTTGGCACCCAGATCAAGGAATTTCCATCGGTCTCGAAACCTCTCGTATGTGATATGAGTAGCGATATTTTCTCCAGGGAAATGGATTTTTCAAAATTTGATCTTATCTATGCCGGAGCACAAAAAAATATGGGTCCTGCCGGCACCACCTTGGTAATCATTCAGGAAGAAATTCTTGGTAAAGTTTCTCGGGAGATACCTTCTATGATGGATTACGCGACTCATATTAGCAAAGACAGTATGTTTAATACTCCATCGGTATACGCAGTATATGTTTCATTGCTAACCCTAAGATGGATAAAAGCAAATGGAGGCGTCAGGGCAATGGAAGAACGCAATAATAAAAAGGCTGAAATTCTGTATAACGAGATAGACCGGAATCCTTTATTCAAAGGTTTTGCAGCTAAGGAGGACCGTTCTGCCATGAATGCTACCTTTAATCTTACCAATGAGAAGCACAAGGAAGTTTTTGATAAAATGTGGAAAGATGCCGGCGTGAATGGTTTAAATGGCCACAGGAGCGTGGGAGGTTACCGTGCATCTATGTATAACGCCCTTAGTCTTGAAAGTGTGGAGGTGGTAGTAGATCTCATGCAGGAACTAGAGAAAAAAGTATAATAAATTTATATAGATCATTTTATAAAATGAAAGTATTAGCAAATGATGGCATTTCGCAGAGCGGTGCTGAAGCTCTTAAGAAAGCTGGTTTTGAAGTCATAATAAAAAAAGTAGCCCAGGAACAACTTAAGGATTATCTTAATGAGAATGGGATAAGCGTTCTTTTGGTAAGGAGCG
>JAHELO010000045.1 GCA_024644145.1 Christiangramia sp. | reverse complement strand
TCCCGTTTTGCCTTTATGCAATTTCTGGTAGAGATCTGGAGCGCCTTTAAAAGGAATCCTCGCATAGGCATTTGTGAGCAATGAGTTTTTTAAAAGCCGTAATTTTAAAAAGGAGGTGACTCCGGTTTGCAGGATGGTATCGTCAATATCACTAATTACTCCGTATTCTGCTTCCACGTGAGGAACCAGGAATTCTCCCCTTGCAGGATTGTTTAATAGTTCGGTTTTAGGAGCAGTTTCATCTTTAAAGTATACTTCATACTTAAGCCAGCCTTCTTCTGTAGCATGTTCTGCCAGGTTCTCATTTATGGTCTTATCGAAAAGGAAATAGCCTTCATCATCGGTCTTCCCATGCAGATTGACCTTATCGCGAAGTATTAACTGCATACTGGCTTCGGGTATTTCAAAACTATCAAATTGCTTCCAGGTATTTTTAATGGTCTTCCAGATAGACTGATCTTTAACAATATGCAAAGGTTCATTATCAAGGACTCTTCCTTTCACATATAAATGGGAATAGGTACCGTAACTTCTGTAAGGCAGAATATAAACCTGGTCTAGTTTCTTATATCTCCCTAATACTTTTTTAAACCGTTTACGCATTAAAATAAGGTGTTTTTCTCAATTTAGTTTTTATTTCAAAAAATGCCCTGAGACGGCTTCAGATTTATATTATTTTTAATATTTACAGCTCATTCAGGCTATTCAGAGCCTTTTCCATGTCTATGCCGGAGCCAAGAATTTCTTTAAAGATATCGCCCTTCTGTTCTACTCTTTCAAGCATATTTTCAATATTAAAATCCAATATTTCGAGACCCGGCTTTACTTCATTCCAATCCAGAGGCGCAGATACAGGGGCACCTGGTTTTGGCCTCACGCAATAAGCCGAGGCAAGGGTTTGCCCCCGCCTGTTCTGGAGATAATCAAGATAAATCCTGCCTTTTCTTTTATTTAAAGCCCGCTCCATGGTTGTTAGATCATTTGCCCTCTCCTGAATATAATAGCAGAGAAGCTTAATAAAATCCCTCGCCTCCTCGTAACTATACTTGGCGGCTAATGGAATATAAATATGCAGGCCACTGGAACCACTTGTTTTACAAAGGCCTTTTATGCCTGCAGAATCCAGAATTTCTTTAGTGATCTGGGCGACCTCTATCACTTCTTCAAATGTATTAGCCGAAGATGGGTCGAGATCTATCACGGCATAATCTGGCGCATCCAGATTCTGAATCTTTGAATTCCATGGATTGATTTCTATACAGCCAAGATTTGCCATGTATAACAGAGTGGCTTCGTCCTGGCAAAGCAGATATTCTATATCACGTTTGGAAGAATTGGAATATATCTTAACCGTATCTACCCAATCTGCGAGCATACCCTCATTATCTTTCTGATAGAAACCTTCTTTATTAATTCCGTTTGGATGCCTGTGAAGGTTTTGAGGCCGATCTTTTAAATAAGGAAGAATATATTCTGAAATATTAAGATAGTAATCTATGAGATCATATTTTCGATAGCCTTCACCAGGCCAGTAAACTTTATCGAGATTTGTAACATTCACCTGTATGCCATTAATTTCCAGTGAATTCCCAGATGCCGGTTTTTTCGCGGGCAGATCCTTATCCCTGTCTATTTTTATTTCTGAAACTGTTTTATCTTCCCTTAGTCCTTTAAATACCGGATGTCTCATTTTACCCGCTTTGGTCCATTCAGAAAATTTCACCTCACAAATAAGCTTTGGTTTTACCCAAATTGGCACCCGTCCCTTAAGGGCTATCTTAGTATCAAAAGGACTATCTTCTATTCTTAAAGGTTGTAATTTTTTTAGGAGTTCCTTTTGTTCTTTTCCGGAAAAACCGGTGCCGCAATTCCCTACGTATTTCAGCCTTCCTTCTTTAAACATTCCGAGGATCAGGGAGCCAAAGATAGAACCCGCACTTTCGGTATAACCGCAGATGAGAACTTCTTCGCTCTCATATGGTTTTATTTTTAACCATTTTTCAGTTCTGTAACCCGGCGTATATGTCGAGTCGCCTTTTTTGGCCATTACCCCTTCCATACCGGCATCGACTGCCTTTTTATAAAATGCGGTTCCCATTCCTTCAATATGATCGCAATACAAAGTTTTATCTAGGGAATCCAATACTTCCGGGATCAGACTTTTACGCTCTAAAAGCGGCAATTCCAGCATGCTGTGCCCATTAAGGTAGAGCATGTCAAAAACATAATACCTCAGGTTGCTTTTTGTCTTATTATTATAATTCTGTAGGTCCTGAAAAACTGGTAGACCGTTTGTATCAAGTGCCACCACTTCCCCATCCAGGATCACCTCGTGCGGGATATCCTTTAGATCGTTCACGATCTCGGCAAATTTTGAATTATAGGAAATTCCATTTCTGGAAGTAAGCGAAACTTTCCCGTCTTTAACATGAGCTATAACCCGGTACCCATCCCATTTTAGTTCATAAATCCAGGCAGGATCATTAAAGATCTTTTTGGTAGAAGTAGCAAGCATTGGCTTTATAGCAGATTCTGGATTTAATGGCTTTATATTGATTTCCCTTTTGCGGGAACTAGTGAATTCGGTATAATCTTCAGCATTATAAGCCAGATCTGTGGCATAAGAATCTTTTTTCTTAATAAGCAACCAATGATTTTGCTGGTCGCCACGGCTGGTTCTCACCAGTGCAAATTTTCCTTTTATCTTTTTGCCTTTAAAGTGAACCTTAAGATTTCCAGAACGAAATTGTTTAAGCAGGTCTTTTTCCGGCAATGCAGAACTATAGGTACCTTGATCCCAGATACTCATTTCCCCGGCTCCGTAATTTCCTTTGGGGATGTTACCTTGAAAAGTAAGATATTTAATAGGATGATCTTCAGTTTGTACAGCGAGGCGCTTATCACCCGGGTGCATAGAAGGACCCTTGGGTACGGCCCAGCTTTTCAGTACTCCATCCATTTCCAGCCTGAGATCATAATGCAATCTACTCGCCTGGTGCCTCTGAATAACAAACCGGTGTTTATTGGAGGAATCTAAATCGGCTCCGGGTTCAGGAGTTTGATCAAAATCCCGTTTTCTAATATAGTCCTCTAAACCCATTACCTAGGAAGCCTTTTTCTTCTTTTCCAGACTTGCTTTTAACTGAGCCATAAGGTCTTTGGCCGGGGTTGGTTCACTATCGTATTCCTCCACTTTAGCTTTTTTACCGGTTGCCTTAGAATCTATGATCTTCATTAGCTGATCATTATAGACATCCTTGTATTTTTTAAAATCAAATTTGGTGGTATACTGGTCTATTAAAGAAATCGCCATGTCTACTTCCTTCTTCTTTACCGTAGATTTAGACAATTTTAGTTCACCGGGATCCCTAATCTCGTCACCAAATCTTATCACATGAAGCACCAGGGCATTTTCATAAACTCCAATCAGGCTCAAATGCTCCTTTTGCCGCATCACGAAAGTAGCTACACCTAATTTACCAGTCTTCTTTAGAGCATCGCGTAAAAGATTGTAAGACTTTCCGCCTTCTTTCTGTGGCTCGAGGAAATAAGGTTTTTTGAAAAGAACATCGGCCACCTCAGCTTCATCTATAAATTCCTCAATATCTATGGTTTTGCTTTTCTTCATATTAGCCTGCTCGAAATCCTCCTTCTCCAGTATCACATAGCCTTCCTCTTTTTTAAAACCCTTAACGATATCCTTCCACTCCACTTCTTTACCGGTATCTTCATTTACCCGTTTATATCTTATGCGGCCATTGTCTCTGCGGTCCAGCATATCCAGGTCCAGCTTTCTGTCTTCTGAACCTGAATATAATTTAACGGGGATAGATACCAGCCCGAAACTTATCGAGCCATTCCAGATAGATCTCATTTTAGTGGTTTCTTAAAGCCTTTATTAAATCTTCTTTATCCATATCACTTCTTCCCTCTATACCTACCTCGCGGGCTTTTTGATAAAGTTCCTCTTTAGTTCGTTCTTCATATTTATCTGCCTTTCCTCCTTTTTTCCCTGAATTGGGATCATTAGCAATTCGGGCAGCTTTCTCCTTACTCATCCCCTGATCTCTTAATTCTTCATACTGCTCATCATTTTTAATGTGCGGTCCATGATCTTTTGCCATAATCGTAAATTTTGAAAATTATTAATTAAAGCTACAATTTAGATGAGAATAGGGAATATTTAAACTACTGATTAACTCCAGTTTAACTAGATATTTTAACAGTATTGGATTTTTTTAGAAGAAAGAATAGGCTACGTCTATACTATAAAAAACGGAATAAATGTGGTCTGAATTTTTGAAAGAAATTTATTGCTAAAAGAAATATAAACTTGAGTTAATTAGGTTAATTTTTTAGTGTTTTCCCATCTTGAAAATTAAATTTACCAGCTAACTAAATTCACATTACCCTATAAGAAAAAACCTAAAATTCAATTCGTTGGGAGGACGGAGTTATGCGTACATCAGAAAAGAAAAGAACTATTGAATTACTTGAAAAACTCAGAGTATTTAATATTAAAAGCGCTTATAGATATAAGATCGCAATGAGCAATGAAAAACGGTTAATGTTGAAGAACTTTTATCACCGTTTATATCAACAGAAGGTAAATTTCCTCAAGGAAATTGATGAAAAAATAGAACAGTTAAAAAGGGAAATCTCACCGATTAAAGATCCCAGGTTACTTTCTTTTTATAAAAGAAAAAAATGCCAGCTGTCTAAGCATTATTTAAAATATAAAATGAAGCAAAAATTTGCCGATTTCCAGAGACGTGAATTAAAGTGCTACCAGAAATACAGCAAATATTTGTCAAAGACAAGTCATTCCAGTGTCAGGGAACTATTCCTGGACCATAAGCATTCCATTAAGGAAAACCTGACAGAGATGGAACGTACTGGCGTTATGAAATATCCTATTGCATAAAAAAAATCTCCACCTGAGGGTGGAGATTTCTTTTCTTCTGAATAATTTACTCTATTTCAGAGCTTCTATCTTTTGCTCAACCTCAGCTTCTGTACCTTCAAAATTATGAGTCACTGTTTGAGTTTCCCCATTTTTTGTTGTGGTCACTACCACTGTGGCCTTTACAGACTCATTTTCTGATGTTTTTTTAACCTTTACTTCTTTAGATACCATATCGTTTTCCTGTGTTATATCTGAAAGGACAGCCGTTTCTTCCTGGTGTGGTATATCTCCCTCGGTATGGCCACCAAGGATTGGAGCTATAACCAGGCCAATAAGGCAGGTAAGCTTAATTAGGATATTCATGGATGGTCCTGAAGTATCTTTAAACGGATCTCCAACCGTATCACCGGTTACTGCAGCCTTATGAGCATCAGACCCCTTATAGGTCATCTCTCCATTGATCATCACACCAGCCTCAAAAGATTTTTTGGCGTTATCCCAGGCTCCCCCGGCATTATTCTGAAATATAGCCCATAATACACCGCTAACCGTTACACCCGCCATGTAACCTCCAAGCATTTCGGCGATAATAATATTATCGTAACCAAATGCCATGGGCAGGAAAGCGATAAGAATAGGAAATCCAATAGTGATCACCCCGGGCAAAAGCATTTCTCTCAGGGCAGCTTCGGTTGAAATAGCCACACATTTATCATATTCAGGTTTCCCGGTCCCTTCCATGATTCCCGGAATTTCCTTGAACTGTCTTCGTACTTCCCTAACCATCTGCATGGCCGCCTTACCAACCGAACTCATTGCAAGGGCAGAAAAAACTACCGGCACCATTCCACCCACAAATAACATGGCCAGTACAGGTGCTTTAAAAATATTTATTCCATCTATACCTGTAAACGTTACATAAGCAGCAAATAAGGCGAGGGAAGTAAGCGCAGCAGAGGCAATGGCAAAACCTTTTCCAGTTGCCGCCGTGGTATTACCCACTGAATCCAGTATATCTGTTCTTTCCCTAACTTCTGATGGCAATTCACTCATTTCGGCAATTCCACCGGCATTATCGGCAATTGGCCCAAAGGCATCAATTGCCAGCTGCATGGCAGTAGTGGCCATCATTGCAGAAGCAGCCAGGGCCACCCCGTAGAAACCTGCAAAGGCGTAAGACGCCCAGATCGCTATCGCGAACAGCAGAATAGAAAAGAATGTTGAGATCATCCCGGTAGATAGTCCGGCAATAATATTAGTAGCCGCACCCGTACTTGAATTTTGTACGATTCCCATAACTGGTTTTTTACCCAGGCCGGTATAATATTCGGTCACCGCAGAGATCACTCCACCAACGATGATTCCTACTAGAGATGCATAGAACACATTCAGTGAACTTATAGTTTTCATTTCGAAACCTTCCTGCCCACCAACAAAGAATCCCATGGTTATGGAATCTGAAGGTAGCATCCAGGTTACCAGGAAGAAACTAGCCACGGCTACCAGGATAATGGAAACCCAATTACCTATATTTAAAGCTTTTTGAACTTCAGCCTCTTTCGCGTCATTGGAACTGATGCGTACTAAAAGAGTACCAATTATAGAGATGATTATCCCCGCTCCGGCTATGGCCATAGGTAAAAGTATTGGGCCAATCCCGCCGAAACCTTCCGCAGTAATATCACCCCCCATATCTTTAATTATATAATTCCCGAGTACCATTGCCGCAAGTACAGTCGCCACATAACTACCGAAAAGATCGGCACCCATCCCTGCAACGTCCCCAACGTTATCTCCTACGTTATCTGCAATAGTGGCAGGATTACGCGGATCATCTTCCGGAATACCGGCTTCAACCTTTCCCACGAGGTCTGCACCAACATCTGCAGCTTTGGTATAAATACCTCCACCTACACGAGCGAACAACGCGATAGATTCTGCTCCCAGGGAGAACCCGGCAAGAGTTTCAAGAACAATGGTCATTTGTTCAGTATTAGTCCATTCTCCACCCATAAAATAATTAAAGAACAGGATAAAGAATCCGGTGAGACCTAAAACTGCCAGTCCAGCAACACCAAGGCCCATAACGGTACCTCCTCCAAAAGACACATTCAATGCTTTTGGCAAACTGGTTCGGGCCGCCTGAGTGGTTCTTACATTGGTCTGAGTAGCGATCTTCATTCCCATATTTCCTGCCAGGGCAGAAAAGAAAGCTCCGAAGATAAAGGCAACGATGATTAAATAATGGGTAGTGGGTACAAAGTATGCAATGGCGGCAAGAGCAATACTTGCACCAATTACAAAAAGAGTCAATAATTTATATTCTGCTTTTAAAAAGGCGAGGGCACCTTCATAGATATGAGATGAAATATCTTTCATTTTTCCGTCACCGGCATCCTGTTTCATCACCCAGGATCTTTTGACCCACATATAAATGAGTCCGATTATTGCCAGCACAGCAGGCATATAAATCATTATTGCTTCCATAGTTTTAGCGAGGTTAATTTGTTAATAAATTATTAATGCTCGCTAATGTAGTAAAATCAGCAATAATTAAAAAAGCAATAACTTTTTAAGGTTATTGCTTTTAATATCTCAATATTTATGGAAAATATTTATGACTATATACCGAAGCGTGTTTTATCCCCTTCGTAATTCTCAAAACGCTCCACACATTGCTTTATGATCTCTCTTGCTTCATTGGCATCACCAAAATCTCCGGTATCTACCTTTTTCTTCTCAAGATCCTTATATACTTTAAAGAAATGCTCGATCTCCTTGATCATGTGACCGTTCAATTCTTTAAGGTCATTAAGCCTGTTCCAGATGGGATCTGAAATTGGTACACAGATGATCTTTTCATCAGGACCTTTTTCATCAGCCATATGGAAAACCCCAATAGGTTTTACTTCCATAACAATTCCCGGGAAAGTAGGCTCAGACACCAGTACTAGTACATCTAGCGGATCTTCATCCAGGGCCAGAGTATTAGGGATAAAACCATAATCTGCAGGATACATCATCGAAGAGAAGATCATCCTGTCATAACGAACCTTCTTTAATTTAAAATCATATTCGTATTTGTTTCTACTCCCTTTTGGGATCTCGATCAATACATCAAAAGTATCAGACATTTTTCTTTGTTCTTTTCATTAAAATTAAGGGCTGCAAATATAGTTATTTCTGATCTTTAAATCATTAACTAAAAGTGAAAACCGAAATCAATTGTAAAAGCCATAGACCTTGCATCGGGCTCGTTGAAATAATTACCTCTGAAATGCACATCAAACCGCATCACCTTTAAAATATTTCCCACTCCAACACTGTATTCATAAAAGGGCTCAGCATCAGGCGCAGTAAGGCTTAAGCCTGAAGCATCTATATTTTTACTTTCACTGGAAATATCGCCATAGACGGCACGGAATCCTACCAGTTCCCGTAAATTCAATTCCCTTAGCAACGGGATACGGGAAAATAACCTCCCGTTAAAATTATGGTCTATATGGATAGCAGAATAACTATCGGTCACAAACTCATAAAAATCCAGGGTTGGGAAGGTGTTATAAAGCGCGAAATAAGTCTGGTTTCCGGGAACTACACTAAGCAATCCCAGAGGCACACCACCAAAGGTCTTCCCTGCTTCAATACTTATATTAGAACGGCCAAATCCGCCTATTAACAACGGCTGATTATAGAAAAATTGCAGCTTCTTATAATTAAAGTCGCTATTAAAAACATCTTTAACTCCAAGACTGTAATTGAGAAATAGCGTTGGAAAATCCTCTTCGTTCACTACATTTCTTTCCACGCCATAGCCCGAAACTTTTCTGCCCGGCATCCAGGTAAGAATCGTAGAAACCTCTGTTTGGTTTATTTCAGAATCTATGATACTGCGTTCCTTATCTACATAATAATCCAGGCTGAATTGGGGAGACGCTGGCCTTAACTCCCGGTAGTTAGCCCCTACCCGTACAGTGAAATTTTTAAACGGCTCCATCTCTATGGCAAAAACGCTTAAATTTATGGAACTCAGTTTATCCGTATCACCCACATTCAGCAAAGAAGAAGAAGCGAGGCTGCGCCCCAGCACATCTGTAGAATTAGTAAGACTGGTTCCCAGTTGTTCCACATCTCTCCTGTTACCACCCGTGATAATTAACCTGGATTTTGGATCTAAAAGCACTTTTCCAGAGATCCCATATTTAAACTTATTGTCTTTAAACCCATAGGCTCCGTAGGCTTCAATTCG
>JAHELO010000044.1:6367-9163 GCA_024644145.1 Christiangramia sp. | reverse complement strand
CTTATCTGATTCCTAGCAATAAGTCCGAAAGCATTGAATATAAATTTCTTTCGGTAGATAGTGGGGTTGAACAAAACGATGTGCTGCCTGGTGTGGATTTCGAATTTATGGAAGAAGACCAGAAACAACATGAGAACCTGGTTCAAAAAGGAATAGATCAAATCAAAGAGGGTAAATTCAAAAAAGTAGTGCTGGCCAGGTCTGAAAAAGTTCAGGTTCACGACCCAGATCCAATAAGGATATTCAGGAAATTACTGAGAAAGTATCCTCATGCCATGGTTTATCTCTGGGTGCATCCCGAAACCGGCACATGGCTGGGAGCTACTCCGGAAACCTTGCTAAAAGCTGAAAGAAACAGATTTAGTACCATGGCGCTTGCAGGTACACAGGTATTCGAAGGCGAGACGAACGTAGAATGGGATACTAAGGAAGTTGAAGAGCAGTTATTTGTTACAGATTATATTCTTGAATCCCTGGAAAAACTTAAGGGTATTGAAAATGTTAGGTCATCCCGGCCATATTCTGCCAGGGCGGGTAATTTACTTCATATCTGTACTGATATTTACGGGCAAATGCAGAACGGAGAGAATATAGGTAGCCTTATCAAAACACTTCATCCAACACCTGCAGTATGCGGACTTCCAAAACATAAGGCACTTCAGTTTATCCTTGAAAATGAAGAACATCCCCGTGAATTTTATACAGGATATTTTGGAGAGCTCAATCTTAAAACAGAGAATAAGCGAAGTTCTAATAAACGAAATCAGGAAAACCAGCAATTCGCCTCGATCTCTAGACAAACTGAACTTTTTGTAAATCTCAGATGTATGAAACTCAAAGAAGGGAATGCTCGGATTTTCGTAGGAGGGGGCATCACCGGCGATTCCAATGCTGCCGATGAGTGGATGGAGACCGTAAATAAATCACAAACTATGAAAGCGGTCCTTGTTAAATAAGCCTGAAAACCGGCCTTATAATTACCTGTAAATTGTAATTTTGGACTTCTATGAAGTACTCGAAAATTCCTGTTGCCCGTTCGGTGGTTGCACTTTGCGCGGCAAAAGATATCAAACACGTGGTGATTTCACCGGGATCAAGAAATGCCCCTTTAACCATAGGCTTTACTCATCATCCTGAAATTACTTCCTATAGTATAGTAGATGAGCGTTGTGCGGCTTTTTATGCCCTGGGAATGGCGCAGCAGTTAAGGAAACCAGTGGCACTGGTTTGTACTTCAGGTTCTGCCTTACTCAATTATTACCCGGCCATTGCTGAAGCATTCTATAGTGATATTCCGCTGGTGGTTATATCGGCAGATCGTCCCGTAGAACGTATAGATATAGGAGATGGCCAGACTATAAGACAGAAGAATGTATTTGAGAATCATATACTCTATTCTGCCAATTTATATTCTGAACTCGTCCTTGAAAGCGAGGCAGTAGATCCTAAATTACAGCAAAAACAATTTGAAGCACAGAAGCATAATGAGCGCGAAGTAAACCTTGCATTAAATAAGGCAATAGAAGATAAAGGACCGGTACATATAAATGTCCCGTTTTATGAGCCCTTATATGATATGGTGGAAAATATTGATGTTAAGCCACTTCAAATTTTTCCTGAACTTAAGGAAAGACATTATTCTGATAAGCAGTTAGCGCATTATGCTGATGAATGGAACAGGGCAAAGCGAAAAATGGTAATTGTGGGGGTTGCCCAGCCAGATGCGGTTGAGCAAAGATTTCTGGATGCACTGGCAGAAGATCCCAGTGTAATTGTTTTTACAGAAACCACTTCTAATCTTCATCAATCTGAATTTTTCACCAGGATAGATACCCTTATAGGACCTATTGAAAAGGACGAAAATAAGGAAGAACTCTTTAAACGATTAAGACCGGATATTCTTCTAACATTTGGAGGAATGATCGTGTCTAAGAAAATTAAGGCATTTCTAAGAAACCATAATCCTGAACATCACTGGCATATAGATTCAAAAAAGGCATATAATACATTCTTCTGTCTGAACAAACATTTTGAAACCGATGTTAATTCCTTCTTTTCAGAGTTTTTGCCACTCACTCGTTCTGGAAGTAGTGATTATGCGAGCTATTGGAAAGGAATTAAGCAAAAAAGGCAGAAAAGGCATGAGGAATACATGGCAGAGATCCCTTATTCAGACCTCAAAGCCATGCAACAAATAGTGCCTGTGGTTCCCGGGAACACAATAGTACATTTTGGTAACAGCTCGACCATTAGATATGCTCAGCTATTCCAATGGCATTCGAGTTTGAAAACTTTTTGTAACCGCGGTACAAGTGGAATAGATGGTAGTATTTCTACTGCCGTGGGTGCCGCAGTTATTAGTGAAGAACCTGTATTGATGATCACCGGTGACCTGAGTTTTTTCTACGATAGCAACGCGCTGTGGAACGATCACATACCCGCTAATTTTAGGATCATTATACTTAATAACAGTGGAGGTGGGATTTTTCGAATTCTCCCGGGGAACAAAAACTCTGAGAATTTTGAAAGGTTTTTTGAAACCGTTCATAATCTGAAAGCCAAACCAATCTGCGACCTTTATAATCTTGAATATAGCATGGCAGACTCTGAAGATTCCCTGAACGATGCTTTGTCAGATTTCTTTTCAGCGTCAGATAAACCTAAATTATTAGAGATCTTTACGCCAAGAAAATTAAATGATGAGGTCCTGCTGGAGTATTTCAATTTTATGAAATCTTAATAGAACCTTCTTCCTGCATTATTACTAATAAGCTGGCTTATTTTTATATCTAACCG
>JAHELO010000044.1:5059-6344 GCA_024644145.1 Christiangramia sp. | reverse complement strand
TTTTTTATTTATGATTAAGACTATCTTTGTACGCTAAAGTTTTTATCTATGATCGCATTAGGAGAGTACCATAATTTGATAATTATCAGAGAGTCTGATCACGGTATATATCTGGAAAATGAAGAAGGTGATGAAGTGCTATTGCCAAACAAATATGTGCCTGAAACCTGGATGGTCTATGATAAGATCGAGGTCTTTGTATATCTGGATCATGAGGAAAGACCGGTGGCTACCACACTCAATCCTAAAATTAAAGTTGACCAGTTCGGGAAACTTGCCTGTGTTGAAGTAAATAAATTTGGAGCATTTTTAGACTGGGGTCTGGAAAAACATCTTTTTGTTCCATTCAAGGAACAGGTGATACCTATGCATCCAGGTAATGAGTATCTGGTATTTTGCTACCTGGACCTGGAGACCGGGAGGCTGGCGGCTTCCTCTAAGGTGCATGCTTTTCTTGATAATTCGGTATTAACCGTAGAGCCCAATGAGAAAGTTGAACTTTTAATTAGTAATGAAACAGACCTGGGTTATAATGTGATCGTAAACCAGTTGCATCTTGGATTGATTTATCACGATGAAGTTTTTAAACCGCTGAAGATAGGGGATTCCCACTCTGGTTATATTAAAAGGATAAGAAAGGACAATAAACTGGACATAATGCTTCAGCGGCCTGGATATCGTAGTATAGAGCCAAATGCTCAAAACATTCTCGATAAATTAAAACAAGCCGGTGGTTTTATGGATATATCAGACAAGTCTGATCCAGAGGAGATAAAAAACAGGTTGCAAATGAGTAAGAAAAGCTTTAAGAAAGCTGTCGGAAACCTTTATAAACAACGACTGATTGAGATAAAGGACGACGGGATTCATTTAAAAGATCAATAACGGTAAGGAGAATACCTTCGTGTATTGAAAGTTCTCTGGCTATAATTATGTAGAAAGGGTCCCGGGTAATAAGGATTTAGAATAACTTCATTAGGATCCCGGACCTTAAAATCACCGGTAATCTCAAATAACTTTTTCTCTTTTTCTTTTTGTTGAGGTAATGGGGAACCCAGGTTTACTTCACGCTGAACACGGTTTCTGTTAGTTTTATCTATCACGGCCAGCATATCGATTTCCTCGGTTTTAAACTGATTTTTCAGGTGAAGAAACGAGCCGTCTGGTAGATTGAAGTTAGATTGTTGCTGCCAGTTAAAGCTAAACTCTCTCCAGGTATTATCTATTCCACGGTTACCTATTTCAAAATCCTTGCGGTCCCAGTATTCCTGAGCGTTTATACCGG
>JAHELO010000044.1:0-5049 GCA_024644145.1 Christiangramia sp. | reverse complement strand
TATTTTTTCTTATTAACCAACAAAGACTATGCTAAATTAACATTTCTCATTTATAAATGGGATTTAATTTAATACCCCTTCTTTTCTCCAGATCTTCCTCTAAAACCTTCTTTTTTAGACGGAAGCGTTTGGTGCCAATTTTTTTCCGTTGTACTGGTATTCATGATTAGGAAGTGAGTAGGTGTAAAGTATATTGGAATTTTAAGCCTGACTTCAGGGTTATATCATATTTTCTATATATTTACTTTTCAGCTAAACCAATAAAATTCCATTATGACAAAAAAAATTACTCTATTTTTTATTGTCTTTTTTACCTCAACTCTACTTTTCCTGCATGCTCAGGATAATATTGTACAGGGTAAAGTGACAGACAATAGCGGTATGCCCATGATTGGTGTAACTATTCAATTAAAAGGCACCAATACCGGAACTACAACAAATTTTGACGGGGAATATTCCATCAATGCTTCCAATGGGAGTACACTGGTTTTTTCGTTCATTGGTTACGTTACCAAAGAAGTGCCTGTAACTGGCCCCACACTAGATGTTAGCCTGGAGCAGGATCAGAATGCTCTTAGCGAAGTGGTGGTTACTGCTTTTGGTATTGAGAGGGAAACCCGTTCACTGGGATATTCTGTTACCAAAGTAGATGCCGATGAACTTAATATGAACGGTAACTCCAATGCACTTGCTGGATTACAGGGTCAGGTAGCCGGTGTGCAGATCAACCAGAGTTCAGGTTCTGCCGGCGGTGGTGTAGACATCTTAATAAGGGGTATCACCTCTATAAATCCACAACGAGGTAACCAGCCATTAATTGTTATTGATGGACTTGCTCTGGATAATGATACATTCTCCGGCGATGTAAGGCCAAGTGCAGGTTCCAATTCGCCTAACAGTGCTGAACAGTTTTCCTTTACAAACCGTGCTGCCGATCTTAACCCGGAAGATATAGAATCTTATAATGTTTTAAAAGGAGCTGCAGCTACTGCCCTTTACGGGGTTAGAGCGGCGAATGGTGCGATTGTGATCACCACTAAAAAAGGAAAAAGAGGCAAGGCCAGCATTAACGTTTCTGCCTCTACTACTTTTAAAAACATTGAAACCACACCCGAGCTTCAAAAGACCTATCGTGAAGGTTTCAGTGGAGCTCCACGAACTCTTTATACACCCGAAACAGAAACTGGTTTTACCAGATTGGGTGGAACTTCGTTCTATTCATGGGGTCCTAGATTCAGCGACGACTCCTATACCCTTGATGATGGTACAGTAGTAGATCTTAGCGATGACAGGTTCTACGATCCTTACGATCTTTTCAGAACTGGAATCATTACACAGGTAGACCTTAACCTTAGCGGGGCTACGGAAAAACTGAATTATTATTTTTCTGTAGGAAATGACAGTGAGGAAGGTGTGTTGCCAAATACTTATTACGACAAAACTAACCTAAGACTGAAGTCCGGTTATCAGGTAACCGATAATTTTGATATCAATACCTCGGTGAGTTACTCGAACACCGGAGGAGCCAGAGGAAATGGAGGAGATAAATCTGTTTTTAGCTCCCTGTCTTATTTCTCCGGAACTTTCCCTATTAACGATTACGAGAACCCTGATGGAACACAAAGAAATTATTCTTTCGGGATTATTGATAACCCTAGATATTTACTGGAGAAAAGTCCTTTAAAGGATGACGTTAATCGCTGGGTAGGAAATATTTCCTTGAACTGGGCGCCTATGGATTGGATGAATATATCTTATGCTGCGCAGGTAGATAATTATTCAGACAGAAGGAACAGATTTGTAACGGCAGATCTTGATGTGGGATCCCAGGTTGGAGGTTTTATCCTGGAACAGAATAACGATTTTCTGGGGCTGGAATCTAACTTCCTGATAAACTTTGAAAAGGACTGGACTGAAGATTTTGGATCTTCCTTAACCGTAGGTAACCAGATCTCTGATACCAAGCGTGATTATTCGTTCATACGCGGAGAAACTCTGAATGTTCCCGGTATCAATGATATTGCAAATACCATTAACACCTTCGCAGGAAAAACTGTAAATCAGATCAGGAATGTAGGTGTTTTTGGAGAATTGAAACTGGATTACCGCAATGAACTATTTCTAACCCTAACCGGTAGAAATGACTGGGTGTCGACCCTTCCTCAGGAAAACCGTTCATTTTTCTATCCTTCGGTGAGTCTTGCTTATGATTTCCATAACCTGATAGATGATGATAGTGATTTCTTAACATTTAGTAAATTAAGAGCCTCCTGGGCTGAAGTGGGGAAAGGTCCGTTGTTTGGCCAGGTAGGTAATTATTTCTCTGCAGATCAGAATTTCCCGTTTGGCGGAACCGGTGGATACCGTGGAGATACTGTAATTGGAGATCCATTGATCATACCTGAAAGGAACAGATCTTTTGAGGTAGGGGCAGACCTGAGATTCCTGGAGAACAGACTTCGTTTTGATTATGCTTATTATAAAACCACTGTGAAGAATCAGATCTTTACGGTAGGTACGGCATATTCTACAGGATTGTCTGGAATTGTGAGAAATGCCGGAGAATTTGAATCTTCTGGTCATGAACTACTTGTATCGTATGATGTTTTAAAGAATGATAATTTCTCCTGGGAGACTTACCTCAATTTTTCTACCAATAAAGGAGAAGTGATTTCTTTACCAGAAGACATAGAAGCACTGGTATTTGCCGATGCCGGTTTTGCCGGGGTTACTTCAGAAATAAGAGATGGAGATGAATTAGGATCATTATATGGATATACCTGGCGTTATGAAAATGGCCAGCGTTATATTGGTGATAATGGGTTGCCACAGGTGAACCTAGATGAGCGTGTTAAGGTAGGAAATGCATTTCCAGACTTTATAGCTTCCCTGGGCAACAGAATGAACTATAAAGGGATAAATTTTGATTTTCTTTTAGAATGGAAAGAAGGTGGAGATATTTACGATAGCGGTAGACGTAACTCATTACGAAACGGAACCTTGAAAATTACAGAATTCAGAGATGTTACTACCGTTTTAGAAGGTGTGATGGATGATGGCAATGGAGGATTTGTTCCTAATAACCAGGAAGTTCTAATAGATCAGAATTATTACCGAAGCTCTACAGCATATAACCGTGCTTCTGAGATTCTTGTACAGGATGCTTCATGGGTGAAACTGCGTAATATTTCTTTAGGTTATAATTTCTCCGGAAAGATTCTAGAGAGTTTAAAACTGGACAAACTTTCTATAAATGCCAGTGGACAGAATATTTTGATCTGGACTCCTTATGATGGTTATGATCCTGAAGGAAACCAGTACAGTGCCGGAAGCAACGTATATGGATTTACCGGTCTAAGTACACCTCTAACCCAGAACTATTCATTAGGACTTAAACTAGGATTTTAAAAAATTGAATATGAGAAATTTTAATAAAATTATTTATTTAGTATTGCTGCTAGGCCTCTTTTCGTGCAGTAAGGACTATTTTGAAGTGAACAGACCCTCAGGAACTGCAGATCTTGATCAGTTGAGAATTAACGACCTTCTGGCACCAGTTATTTACCACACTGTAGAAGGTCAGTATTCCGCAGAGTTAACATATGGAAACTATGTTCAGAACTTTGTAGGCCAGGGAGGTACCGCGGCAGGAGAAACCACTGCTGCCGGACTTTGGACCAGAATTTATCTTTATGCTTTACCCAACATAGAAGTTATTAAAGATAAGGCTGCAGAATCTGGAGCTACACATTATGGCGCAATTGCAGACATTCTGAAGGCGATAAATATTGGTATTGCGACAGACTCGTGGGATTTTATTCCACTTTCTCAAGCATCACAGGGAGACAATAACCTGTTTCCAGATTTTGATTCGCAGGAACAGGCATATAATACCTTATTTTCTTTGCTGGATGGAGCGATTGAAGCTTTAGAGGCACCAGATAATTCTGTGATAAATATTGGGAGTGAAGACCTTATTTATGGCGGGGATACAGAGCAGTGGTTAAGAGCTGCTTATACCCTGAAAGCCAGATACCAGTTACACCTGGTAAATAAAGGAGTGGTTTCACCAAATGAGGTCCTAACAACTATAGAAAATGGATTTACATCCAATGATGATGATTTCCAGATGTTCTATGATGACAGAACTATAAACCCGAGATATTCCCAGGAAATCCTTGCCAGAAATACTGGTAACTTTCATAATCTTCTGGCCAGCCAGATTGTAAGTACGATGAATGGTGATTATTATCCTTTCCAAAGCGATGCCTTGGAAATAGATCCCAGGTTACCTGTTTTTGGTTCTATAGATAATAATGAAGATACCGAATGGAAAGGTTACGTAAGCGGTGGAGGAGGCCTTGCACCGGACGGAACTCCTGCAAACGTTGAGTTCGCTGATGGTGGGTATTACACAAGAGTAGATGCCCCAATTATGATTATATCCTATGCTGAAGCGCAATTTATTAAGGCCGAAGCAGAGTTTTTAGCAAATGGAGGAACTGCCACAAGTGTAGGTACTACTGAAGCCGGTTATCAGGCCTATCTTGAGGGAATTAGAGCTAGTATGGCTAAATATGGAGTAGATGGATCAGATTATATTAATGATCCGGCAGTAGACGTAGGAGCAGACAATTTAATGCTGCACCATATCATGAAGGAGAAGTACATTCATAACTTCCTGAATCCCGAAACTTTTGTGGACTTCAGACGATATGATTTTTCTGATGAGGTTTTCACCGGACTTACCATTCGTGAAGAAGAAGATAGTAGCGGAGACTATGCCGGAGAGTGGTTTAGACGCGCAACCTATCCATCAACTGAAATTAACAGGAATGGCGATGTTGTGCAGCAATACCAGGAAACACCGGTTACACCGGTATGGTGGGACGCAGACTAGGCTGAATACATAAATTATTTTATAACTGCCGATCAACTTAAAGTTGGTCGGCAGTTTTTTTTCAAATAATCTAAATTTTCAATAAACAAATTGGGAGATAAAGCCTGTTAGAAAGCATGCCTTTTACGTAGGTAGGGCTTTAGATTCTA
>JAHELO010000043.1 GCA_024644145.1 Christiangramia sp. | reverse complement strand
AATCCCTGGTAAAAACATATCAGGAAACCGTTGCCAGTCTTGATGAAACCGTAAAAAAGGAAAAAGAAGAAGAGATCATAGAAATAGAAAACAATATTAAAGGTTTCCGTCAGAAAGCTTCAGTGATGATGCAAATGAAGCGAAACGAACTTAATGGCCCCCTATATGACAAGATCGATGCCGCCATGCAAAAGGTAATTACTTCAGAAGGATTTACTCAGATCTTTCACACCGGTGCCAGCGGACTTGCATATTCCAGACCAGAAGATGACATTACTGAAAAAGTTCTGGATCAATTAGGTATCCAGCCTGCACCAGCTACCATAACAGAACCATCCAACTAGCTATAAAGTATAACAGAAAAAGCCCTGAAAAATTTCAGGGCTTTTTAATTTTATAATTGCTAATTACCTGCTGTAATTAGGTGATTCCTTAGTAATGGTAACATCATGCGGATGACTTTCATGAACACCCGCTGCCGTAATTCTAACGAATTTTCCAGTCTCCTTTAGGGTTTCCACATCTTTTGCTCCGCAATAACCCATCCCTGCTTTTAAACCTCCAATGAACTGGTGAATACTTTCATCAAGATCTCCTTTATAAGGCACACGCCCCACAATACCTTCCGGTACTAATTTCTTGATATCATCCTCTACATCCTGGAAATACCTGTCTTTAGAACCTTTTTCCATGGCTTCCACAGATCCCATTCCGCGGTAAGACTTGAATTTACGACCTTCATAAATAATAGTTTCTCCTGGCGATTCTTTTGTACCTGCCAGTAATGAACCAAGCATCACACAATCTGCTCCCGCGGCAATCGCCTTTGGAATATCGCCGGTATATCGAATTCCACCATCGGCAATAACCGGCACCCCAGATCCTTTAATCGCTGCAGCAACTTCTAAAACTGCTGAAAACTGGGGAAAACCTACTCCGGCCACAACCCTGGTAGTACAAATAGAGCCCGGCCCTATTCCCACCTTTACGGCATCAGCTCCCGCTTCAACCAGATATTTGGCTGCCTCTCCAGTGGCAATATTTCCCACTACCACTTCAAGGTCCGGGAATTTTTTCTTTACGTCCTGCAACACCTGCACGACACCTTTAGTGTGACCATGTGCTGTATCTATTATAACAGCATCTACGCCGGCATTTACCAGAGCTTCTACCCTGGCTACCGCATCACCTGTCACTCCAACAGCCGCCGCCACTCTTAATCTCCCATAGCTGTCTTTATTTGCCATAGGTTTTTGAGTAAGCTTGGTAATATCTCTAAAAGTTATAAGTCCTACCAGTTTCTTCTCATTATTGATTACCGGTAATTTTTCGATCTTATTTTCCTGTAATATATCTTCTGCATCCTCCAGTGAAGTTCCCTCAGATACAGTCACAAGGTTTTCAGAAGTCATTACTTCAGCTATTGGACGGCTTAAATTTTTCTCGAACCTGAGATCTCTGTTGGTTACAATGCCCAGTAATTTCCCGTCTTCATCTACGATCGGGATCCCGCCAATGCTATGCTCCTTCATAGATTCCTTGGCATCTCCAACTTTTGCCGTAATTGGTAGGGTAACCGGGTCTATGATCATTCCACTTTCAGCACGTTTTACTTTACGAACCTTAAGCGCCTGCTGCTCAATACTCATGTTTTTATGCAACACTCCAATACCACCTTCCCTAGCCATGGCGATTGCCATACGGGATTCGGTAACTGTATCCATTGCCGCGGAGACAATAGGAACATTGATAGAAATATTTTTAGTGAATTTAGACTGAATACTTACTTCTCTAGGGAGAACTTCAGAATATGCAGGTACTAGAAGAACATCATCATAAGTAAGACCTTCTCCAAGTATTTTAGATTCGTGTGCGATCATAGCAATTAAGGATTTAATTGCATGCAAATATATGGTTAATAAGTGAGAAAACTTAGGCTCAGCATGTTAAGTATTTATTACCCTATATATACCCTATATGAATACAAATAACGTACTCGAAGTGTTTTAATTACTGACAGAGAGCTATTTATATTGATTCTTACCTCAGGTTAGAGTAAATTTAGGTAAGTTTAAAGTAAATAGTTATGAGTATACGATTAGGGAATAGTTGCGTGAACTGTGAACGCTTCAGAAACAATTACTGTCTCAAGCACGAGACATCGGTAAGGGAACAACACACTTGTGATAGCTTTAAAATGGATGCAGCGATCAAGAACGAGCCCAATTGCCTTAATTGTGGCAGATATCAGAATCCAACCTGTGCGAATCCGCAAAAGGCTTCTCCAGGAATGCTTTGTAATCACTGGGCCCCTCAAGCCACAGCCTGATTAAAGTTTGAATTGCAGCGTAGTGTACCAGGTTAATGGTTGTGCCGGGATAATTCCGGGACCAGGATAACCTGTGGCCCTTCGGGTAAAATAGGTATTGTCCAGAAGATTATTGATCCCAGCCTCTAATTTAAATCTTCCAAGACTATAAGATGCCGAAATATCCATTATTCCGTACGCAGGAATACTACCTTCAATCCCCCTTTGGTTATCATTAATATCCTGAGGCGCATTGGTTGCATCTGTAAACTGTTTAGACAGATAAGTATACTGAAGACCAGCCATAAAGTCCTTATATCCAAAATTCAAACCTGTCTTTAAATTTACAGCAGGAATAAATTCCACCTCCTTACCCACCACATTCGTAGCATCAGAGCTTATGTATTCGGACTTTGTGAAGGCTGCATTTACGAACAAACTTAACCGGTGATTAAATGAAGATTCAAAAAAGGTATTCTTCAGGTTCCATTCTCCGAATGTTTCAAGACCATATATAAAAGCATCTCCTATATTACCACGAAACCTGACTATTCTTCCGGTTTGCACCATTTCACCTTCAGCGTTTTCTCTCATTTCCGGCCTAAGTATCTCACCTATCCTATTATTGTACTTTAAAGCGAAAATACTGGCATCGTAAGAAAAGATATTCGAAACTCTTCCTCTAATACCAAGGTCTGATGTAAATCCTTCCTCGTCGCTAATATTAGGATCTACCTGGAAAACCGGATTTATAACTCGAATATCATTAAAGGTGACCGATCTATAATTCTGAGAAAAGTTCGCATATAATTCATTGGTAGCATTCAGGTTGTAACTACTTCCCAAGCCCAGTAATACAAAACTTCGCTCAAAATTACGAGTATCTGCAATTGTTTCATTCTGAAGCGGATTTCCAGCAAGATCTAGGATGATGAACTTATAAATACCATCTGCAGCTGTATTAATGTACTCAAACCTAAAGCCAGGAGTAACTGAGAAATTATTGGTGATATTGAAGATGTTTTCACCAAAGAAGGCCAAGTTCTGATTTGGAAAATCAAATTGTGACTGCCTGGGGTAATTGGGAAAATCATCGGTTGCTCTTGTAAAATCTGCTCCTGCTGCTGCGGTTCCCGGCCCCTGAAACTGGCTGTTATCGGTCTCATAATATTTACCTCCTAGTAAAATTACAGACTCTTCCCCAATAAAATTATACCTGGTTAAAAATCTTGCTTCTGCACCCCAATTAGAAAAATCATCTATCAGGAGTTCACGAGGAGCTGAAGGATCATCGGCCTGAGAAACTCTGTTTTCTCTAAATCCTACGGCCTTTCTGGAAGCATCTAATCCAAAAACGTTTAAACTAAAATCTGATTTATCAGAAAACTGATGTTCAAATTTCATTGCAAATAAGTTCCAGTTTACCTTAAACCAGTTTCGCTCCCTGTTGCTGAAATCAGGGTTTAAATAAAATTGAGCATCTGTAAGACCTCCCGGCTGCTGGGCAAGATAATCCATATAGGTATACTCAAAGCTCAATTTAGACTTATTGGTAATTTGCCATCCCATGTGCGCGAATGCATTATGAGAATCATACTCTGAATTAGGCCTGAAACCTTTTCCTCCCTTGAAATTGTAATAGGTATAATAACTAAAATTACCAACCGTTCCGCTCAAACTATTAAAACTGGTGACCAATTCATTAGAACCTACCGACTGACGCGTTAAAAATTCGATCTTCTTTTCAGAGGGTTCTTTGAATTTGAAATTGATAAGACCTCCAAACTGAGTTCCATACTGTAAGGAAGCTGCTCCTCTTACAACCTGGATTTCTCTCAAGGCTTCTGATGGTGGAGTATAATAACTCTCGGGATATCCCAATACATCAGCTGAAATATCATAGCCATTTTGCCTTGTATTAAAGTTTTGAGTTCTGTTAGGATCTAAACCCCTGCCCCCGATATTCAGCTGGATTCCGGCATCGCCGTTATCATAGATATTTAAACCAACTACCTGATTGTAGATCTGCCTGGCATTATTGGCTGCCATATTCCCCATTACCTTATCCATAAGAACAACTTCGCTCTTTTTACCCGCATAAATAGAGGTGCCTTCTACTTTACGAAGCTTTCGCAAGGCAAATAACTGTTCCTTTCTGGCCGTGAGAACAACCTCACTTAAGCTTTCCGCCAGGGGCTGTAATCTAAATGTGATCTCTGTATCCTTATTTACCTCAACCTCCTTTTCCTGAATTTCAAATTCATAGCTGAAAACTGCTATTAAATAGGACCCTTTTTCCAGGCCGGCAATGACAAAATCACCACTTTCATTCGCTACAGTAAGTTTGCCGGTTGTCTTATTCCATAGTTCGGCATTGGCAACAGGCTCACCATTTTCTGCAGAGATCACTTTTCCACTTAATTTAAATTCCTGTGCATGGCACATGAAACCTAGTAAAAATAATATACTAAAGACCTTTAATTTCATCATTGAAGGGTAAAATAAATGTTTTATGTCTGAAGGAATTGGCGAAATTAAGCAAATTCACATCCGGATTTATATATTGCTGACTCTTTCTTCCGTTTAAAGCCACATAGCTATCCACGTAAACCTCTATATTTCCATAGCCTTCATCTTTAAAATGTTCGCCAAGAAAATGCGCATATTCAATTATAAAATCTGGCTGGAAAGACATCTGTTTTTCCTGAAAGGGAGTGAGAAATTTAGAATTATCAACATAGAATCTGCGTCCCGTATCAGGATCTACAACTTTGAATTGAGCATAACCTGCTTTTTCCATTAACATAACCCGCCAGGAGAAACGAAATCCTTCTTCAGTCCAGAACAATTCATTTGGATATAACAGGTAACGCCAGGGAAAAAGCAACTGAATTAAAAAAAAAGCACCTACCACACCAGTTATTATTTTTTTTCGTGATTCAGAAAATCTAAAAACACCACCTGTATCAAATTTGATCTTCTCTATCTTAAATAATCTGGAAATGAATTGAAGTATCTTATGATGTACCGGTGCACTAAAGAAAATTAGAGCACTAACTATCATGATGTATGGAAACATCCCGATAGGAAAAAGCACACGGGTGAGAATATGAAATACCACAACGAGTACAAATGCAAATATTCGCGTTCGTTTCCACAATAGGAAAAAAGGGATTAACAGGTCATACAGCATTCCACTCCAGCTAAAGGCAAAATGCATCCATTCCTGCTGCATGAGATTCCCAAGTAACGGAAGGTCGTATTTTGAAGGTAACCAGATTTTTAATGGCATCGCTCTGAAAAGCCAGTCTGAATTTAATTTTGCAAGTCCTGCGTAAAAATAGACGATTCCCAATAGAAGTTTTAAGGAGTCAATGCACCATCGCGGTATTTTAGAAAATGCTTTAGCAGGATTATTCCTTGCATCAAAGGAGAAATAGGAGGAAGCCGGTAGAAAGATCATTAAAAAACCCACTATACTTATAAAGTAATAATGGTTTAGATAGGTCGTCTTATCCATCAACTCGATATAGGTGAAGCTAAGGAAGAATAAAATAATAGCAATCCGGTATTTATACCCAATCGCTACCATTAAAGCGGATAATCCACAAAGGATAAAAAGCAAATAGGTGAAATCGCCAAGCGGTTTCACCCATTCAAATCCATAATATGAAAAAAAGAATTTTGGTGCTATATATAATTTTTCGATCCAGCCATTCAACCAGAAACGAAGAATACTGGCAAACATCATGATCCCAAAGAAGATCCTGAAAACTGCCAAAGGAGCAGCATCTGTAGTTTTATTTAAGTATTTGCCAAGTTGATCCATTAATGAAGGACTAATCCCCGTCTGAATCTACATAATCAACGCTTATTGATAAAGCCTGCATCATATCAACCTTTAACAATATCACTTCTTTCTGAAGCTCATCAAAAGCTTCAAGCATTCTTGTATTATTTGTTTCTACCTGAGATTTTAAACTTGCATCAAGTGATGCTGCCTGTTCCTTAATAGCATTAAACTGGGCGTCTATTAACACACTGAGATTCGCCCCATCTTTCATGCTATCAAGATAGTCAAGATATTGTTTATAACTCTTACCCGTCTGGTTCGAATTAAAATGTTTTCCATTATAAAAATCCTGAACACTTTCAACTGCTTTAGAGTACAAGATTTTAGAAAAGTTATTTGAATAATATGCCTCAGTATTTTGTGGAGATGGTTCTCCTGTAAATGCACCTGCAGGGTACCCAATCTTTCCTGAACGCAATATCTTCTCGAAATACATCACATAATCGTTAGTAAAACGATCAACAGAACCAGTACTAGAAGAACTTGTATTACCTACAAAAGTATCTCTAAAATCTCCTTGCCAGGAATCATTCACTTCTTTAGTTAAAGAATTCATCCTTTTTGAAACATCTTCAAGATATGACAGGTAATTCGCAGAGTTCTGATCACTGGTGTAGAAAGCAAGAATTTCGGCATTAGTGCTTCCCAGTCCGTTGATTAGATAATCCAATGCTGGAAACCCTTGTTCCGAAAATGAGGATGGTAATTCCAAATTATAGGAACCAGAAGCTATTTTTTGATCAATATTAGCTGCATTTGCAGGATATGTATTCAAATAATTTCTGTAGTTCAGTTGATCTGCCTTTCCTATTTCAAACATGGAGACTGTCTGGAAATCTATATAAGCAGTCCTGAAAGCAACTCTGAGGACTTCAAGTGAAGCTTCTGACGGATCCTGAACAAAGGCCGATGTTTTGGATTCTAATTGCTGGGTAGATGACTTAAAGTTTTTAAATGCTGGAACTATAATATTATCTGCCCAGTTCGCAAGCATCTCCCCCCGGTCAAAAGAATTTTTAGAGGAATCAACAGGATCAACAGTACCTGTTGGTTCATCTTTGGAGCAAGCGACCAAAACAAGAGCTAAAATCATTAATATACCTGAAATCTTCTTCATAATAGAGTTTTATATAAGCCGAAACTAATATTTCAAGCTCCGGCTAATTGTTTTAAACAGCGTCTTAAGCTTCAGAAACTGAAAAGCCAAAGGCGGTTGCGATCTCCTCTGAAATCGCATCAAGTGTTTCCGGAGTTACATCCCAAAAACCATTCCCATTCAAAAGACTGGTTTTAAAATCATCTATCTGTGATTTTGTAAGATATGGAGCGTTGGTTGCCGGATTGTTTGAAAATCTAAGGCTATAGATAAAGCCGTAACCTTCTGATAGATCATGGAATGCTCCACCAAAGTCATCTCCAGCCAAAGCTGCTTTTCCACTTTGTAAATAATGTACAGCTCTAATGGCAATGACTTTAGAAATATTCTCACGAATAATCGCAACCTGCTCATCACGCACATCATATTCTCCAGCCACAATTGCTGCCCTACCTTTTTTAAAGGCTTCAAAGGTTTCTTCAGCAATACCTGAGAAATCATCATCACCATCTACACGACCAAGATATTTGAATAATAAACCGTCCGTATTATTATTTAAAACTGAATTAGGATCATCTGTTGGAATTGAAGGATCACCATATAGATAACCATAAGCTTCATCCCACTTGTGTTCCATAGTGGTATAATTCTTACCTTCTTCGGTAAGCCCTTCATCATTATTTAACCTATTATCGGCTTCATCAAGAACCGGTTGAGACAAATAGTTGTTTAGCATTTGATCTACCAACAGAGCTCCTATAAGCCCTTTAGCTAAAGCCTGATTCATCTCTAAGCCTTTCCCATTAACAAATCTGGTAGAAGTACCGTCAGCAATCTGACCTGCAATTCCAGGTGCCGCAAGCTCATTTCGATTGGTTTTTACTTCGCCCATCTGCACATTGATGAACTCCTCAAAATCCTCTTTAATCTCTGAACTTTCCACAGAATTAGTAGCAAAATAAAGTGCTGAAGCAGCTACTTTAGACTTAATACTTTTTGAAGATGAATTTAAATCTTCATTCGAGAAAGGAGCATTCTCATTAGAGAACATATTAGACAGGGAAGTTGCAGTCGCAACGTCAAAATTTGTGAAATCACTTAATAATTCCGAGACCATTTGTATTCTGGTAGTCTGTCCTCCGTAATTAACGGTAGAACTACCATCTCTTTCAAAAGTATAAGTAGCGGGAACCTCAACTAGTTGTTCATTTGGGGTAATGTTATCATCGTCTGATGAACATGAGGTCAACGTTAGACCTCCAATAAATAAAGCGAATAATTGCTTTTTCATGCTGTTTATTTAGACTGGTTTAAAATAATTTTCGAGCGCAAATATACAGCCCACTTTTTGTTAGAGCAAGTTTATTTAGATTAATTTTAAATAGAGTTTATATATTGGAAGCTGAGTTAGGATAAATAGCACTAATGATAGGCGGTAAAGATGCCTGAAGCTTCATTGTAAGATGACTCAAAACTGGTCATTTTAATGTTGATATCTGCCTTTTTAGAATTAAAATAAGACACCATCTTTTCAGTTGGCATATTACCTGTTAATTCATCTTTGGCCATTGGGCAACCTCCGAATCCCTGTATGGCTCCATCGAACCTATGACACCCGGCCTTATAAGCAGCATCGATTTTTTCATGCCATTTGGTTGGTGTAGTATGGAGGTGAGCACCAAACTCAATTTGCGGATAGGCTGGAATAAGATCGGAGAACAGATAGTCTATAATATCTGGGGTGGAAGTACCCACAGTATCTGAAAGAGAAAGAATCTTCACTCCCATTTCTGAAAGCTTTTCTGTCCACTCCCCTACGATCTCCACATTCCAGGGATCTCCATAAGGATTCCCGAAGCCCATACTTAAATATGCAACCACTTCTTTCCCTGACCTATTGGCAATATTCAAAATTTCCTGCAATACTTCAACAGACTCTGCAATGGTCTTATGTGTATTACGCATCTGGAAATTTCCTGAAATGGAAAACGGGTACCCCAGGTAATCTATTTCTCCATATTGAGAAGCATCTTCAGCCCCCCTGGTATTGGCCAC
>JAHELO010000042.1 GCA_024644145.1 Christiangramia sp. | reverse complement strand
GAAGCATTGAAGAAAAAAGCTGAAATAGAAGATAACAGATCGAGATTCTACTAGGATCCAGATTTTCCACTATAAAAAAACCTCACTGTCTTAGTGAGGTTTTTTTATTTAATGAGGTCTGTATAGTCGAAAATGGTTGAATAGGCTTTCTGCCTGAAATAATCCTTTTCCATTTCCTGGCCGGTCGCCAGGATGAAATCTCCGCCCCAGCCTCCAAGACTTTTTATAAGGCCGGGATAATCTGGAAATAATTGATTTTTGATCTTGGGTAGGTTAATTGCTTTTGAGATCAAGGTTTCGTGTGCCTGGAGAAGCATTTTAAATTCCTCCAGGTTTTCACACCTGATCACCTGTTCTGTAATTCCTGAAATTTTTTCAGTCAGGCCGGCGATATTAGATTTAGACTGTTTTCTGTAATGCGCGATCGCCTCCCTGCTGTTCTGTTTCCTGTTAAGGTATACAAAGAATAGCTGGTCCCTGAAAGGCGGGTTGAAATCGGCTGTGTAAGCTGCTGGTCCCTGCTGAGTGACTTGGTAGGTAATAGGGAGGTCGCTTGAAGCGACTGCAATATCATAGCCACTACCTCCAAAACTATCCTGTAGCAATTTGTAAGGATCTATTTTCAGCCACTGGCTAATGTTATTTATGAGAGTGGAAGAAGTTCCCAGGCCCCACACTCTATTGAAGTCAAGTTTTGTTGTAATATCATAACCTTTATTTTGAAATGCATCTGGATTGGATTGGTACGCCGATCTCAGCAGTTGCTGTAATCTCTTTGTTTCAGGCTTTTCCCGTTCGTTTTTGATGCTAAAATCTCCGTTGTCGATATGGAATTCAGCTTCAAACCAGGTTTGCTTATTTTCATCTAGACTGTTCCAGAGGATCAGGTTTTTTTTATGCTCTAAAACTTCCATGCTTTGACCCGGTTTAGTGGGTATTGCAAGGGATTTGGCTCCATCCAGAACTGCATATTCGCCTGTTATTAATAACTTGCCGTTACTTTTAAATTTCTGCATTAGGAACGCATTTTTTCCAATTGCTCTATAACACTACTGTGAGTGATCGTGTGATGAGTAAAATATTCTACCATCTCCTCCTTTTCTATTTCCGTAGCCTTATTCTGGTTGAGAATGTTCATGAGGTGCATTTTCATGTGTCCCTGTTGTATTCCGGTTGTGATAAGGGATCTAAGGGCAGCAAAATTCTGAGCCAGGCCTGCGACCGCAGTAATCTCCATTAATTCGTTTGCGGTGGGTCTCTGTAAGATGTCCAGGGCTAGTTTAACAAGCGGATGTAAACTGGTTAGACCACCAACCGTGCCCAGGGCTAAAGGGATCTCCATCCAGAATTTGAATATTCCGTCCTCTATTTTTGCATGGGTCAGGCTGGTATAATCTCCATTCCTTGAGGCGTAGGCATGTACCCCTGCTTCTACAGCTCTAAAGTCGTTTCCTGTGGCCAGGACCACTGCGTCTATACCGTTCATTACTCCTTTGTTGTGGGTAACTGCACGATAAGGTTCAATTTCTGCAATTCTAACAGCCTGTATAAACTTTTCGGCGAATTCTTTACCGCTCATATTCGGGTCTTCAGAAAGCTTGTCTACAGGGCAGGAAACTTCAGCTTTAACGGTACATTCTGGAACATAATTAGAAAGTATGCTCATTATTACTTTAAGGTCTTTCTCTTCTTTCGTGAAATCCTCATTCTTATTCGCTTCTTCCTGAAGTACTTCAGCAAATTTTTCCAGACAGGAATTAATAAAGTTGGCACCCATCGAGTCCCTGGTGTCAAAATTCACGAACAACTGGTAGTAGTTCTCCAATTTATCGGTCTTGTTAATAAGACTTATATCGAGAATCCCTCCACCTCTTTTTTCCATATTCCTGGTGATGGGTTTCACGGCCTCTTTTAGTTTCGGCTTAATATTTGTAACAAAAACATCAAGCTTTGAGGGATCTCCCTGAAAGAGGAAATGTACCTGGCCTATTTTTTTAGTATTTAGCACGGTTGCTTTAAAGCCTCCTCTTTCACCCCAGAATTTTGCTGCTTTACTGGCAGCAGCGACTACCGAGCTTTCCTCAATAGCCATGGGCAATACGTGGTATTTGCCATTTATTAAAAAATTTGGAGCTAATCCTAAGGGCAGGTAGAAGTTGGAAACAGTGTTTTCAATAAATTCGTCATGAAGCTTCTGTAGTTCCTGGTCCTCATTCCAGTACTGTTTCAGGACAGAGATGGCTGCGTCGTTATTATTAAGATAATTTTTGGCCAGCCAATTTATTTTCTCCTCCTTATTCAGTTTAGAAAATCCGTTTACGGGCTTTGTCATGTTTTAGGTATTTCAGGTGGCCAAAGATACAAAGCATATTTTTAGAGACCTTGAAATCCATTGGGAGGATATATAAAAGCACATATTTCTTAATAGATTGTTAGTATTAATCAAATTTGCATGATCATTTTTTCGTTAAAATTTAGTAAACTTGGCCTGCAATAAATATTCTTAAATTTATATGAAGTTCCCTACAATACTGGTTGCTTTTGTTTTAGCAGCATCTTCTGTGTTAACAGCACAACAAAAAAAAGTAAGTCTTGAAGAAATCTGGAGCGGTACTTTCCGTGAGCAACGATTACAATCCCTACAGTCTTTAAAGAATGGGAAAGAATATGTGGTATTAAACCGTGATCGTGAAACGGGAAATACCAGTATAGATGTATATAGTTATAAAACCGGGGATAAAACCCGTACTCTTTTAAATAGTGCAGATCTTGACGGGATTTCCTCATTTGATGATTTCAAATTCAGTAAGGACGAAGATAAGATCCTATTATCCACAGAAGTGGAGCCTATCTTTAGAAGATCTTCCCGTGAGGTATTTTATGTTTATGACCTAAAGTCCAAAGGCCTTAAAAAGGTAAATGAGCAAAAGATACAGGAAGCCTCTTTCTCACCAAATGCTTCTAAAGTAGCGTATGTGCTGGAGAATAATATCTATATTCTGGACCTTAAAACCGATAAAACCACTCAGGTGACCACTGATGGTAAAATTAACAGCATCATTAACGGGGTGACAGACTGGGTTTATGAGGAAGAATTTTCTTTTGTGAAAGCCTTTGAATGGAATCCCAGTGGCGAGAAGATCGCTTTTTTAAGATTTGATGAAACCGAAGTTCCTGAATTTTCTATGGATCTCTACGGAAAGGATCTTTATCCTAGTCAGCATGTTTTTAAATATCCAAAGGCAGGTGAAGCCAATTCTATTGTAAGCCTTCATATGTTCGATCTGAATTCGAAAGAACTTAAGGAAATCGATCTGGGCGATAAATATGATATGGCCTCTAATTCTCCTGAAACTGAAAAAGAAGGCTTAAAAGATTTTTATATTCCGCGAATAAAGTGGACAGCAGACCCTATGACCCTTAGTGTGCAGGCACTAAATCGTCATCAGAATGAGCTTGATCTCATTTTTGTAAATGCCGAAAATTACAATACTGAAGTTATCCTGAAGGAGACAGATGATGCTTATGTGGATATTACAGATAACCTGACCTTTTTAAAGGACAACAGTTTTATCTGGACCAGTGAAAAAGATGGTTATAATCATATCTATCTTTATAATGAAGACGGGAAACTGAAAGATCAGGTAACTTCAGGAAACTGGGAAGTTACCAGTTATTACGGATACGATGCCAAAGAAGACAGGATCTATTACCAAAGTACTGAAAATGGAAGTGTAAACCGCGATGTTTACTCAATACGACCAAATGGTAAGAGCAAGAAAAGACTGACGAACAGAACCGGAATGAACTCTGCTTCGTTTAGTGCCGATTTCACTTATTTCATTAATTCCTTTACCAATTTTGAAACCCCACATGTTTATACCCTGCACAGGGCGAAAGACGGGAAACAAGTGCGTGAGATTCTTAATAATAATGAACTGGTAAAAAAAGTAGAGGCGTATAACTTCTCTCCCAAAGAACTTTCTACTATTAGCATCAATGGAAACGATCTTAATATGTGGACCATCAAGCCTTCAGACTTTGATGAATCTAAGCAGTATCCATTATTGATGTTTCAATATTCAGGTCCTGGATCACAATCTGTATCCAATTCATATTACAGTACTAATGATTACTGGTATCAGTTACTCGCAGATAAGGGCTACATCGTAGTTTGTGTAGATGGTAGAGGTACAGGTTTTAAAGGTGCAGATTTCAAGAAAGTGACTTACCAGGAACTTGGAAAATATGAAGTTGAAGACCAGATCGCTGCAGCAAAGAAACTTGGTGAAAGAAGTTATATTGATGCAGACAGAATAGGGATCTGGGGATGGAGCTATGGTGGATACATGTCTTCTAATGCTATATTAAAAGGAAATGATACTTTTTCTATGGCGATCGCTGTGGCGCCGGTCACCAGCTGGAGATTCTACGATACAGTTTATACAGAAAGATATATGAGAACCCCTCAGGAAAATCCTGAAGGATATGACGAGAACTCACCATTAAATCATGTGGAGAAACTAAAAGGTGACTATCTGATTATTCATGGCGGGGGAGATGACAATGTTCATGTTCAGAATACAATGAGAATGGTAGAGGAGCTAATTCAGGCGAATAAACAATTCGACTGGGCTATTTACCCTGACAGGAACCATGGAATTTACGGGGGTAACACCAGATTACATCTGTATAATATGATGACCGATTTTATATTAGAAAAATTATAATTTAACAAACCTCAAATAAATGGCAACTAGAGACGTACGTGTGAAACAAAAAGAGCTTTTCGGGCATCCGGTAGGGCTTTATATTTTATTCTTTACTGAAATGTGGGAGCGCTTTTCCTATTACGGAATGCGCGCCATATTGGTGTTATACCTTGTAAGTGCAACTACTGAAGGTAATGCAGGTCTTGGATGGACGCAGGCAGAAGCACTGGCATTATACGGCTGGTATACCATGCTGGTATATGTGGCTTCGATACCGGGGGGAATTCTCGCTGATAAGGTCTTCGGCCAAAAGCGGGCTGTACTCATAGGAGGAATTATTCTTGTTGCCGGGCACGGTATTCTGGCAGTGGAACAAATGTGGGCCTTCTATACCGGTCTGGGATTAATTATCGCTGGTGTGGGCTTCCTAAAGCCTAATATCTCTACCATGGTAGGTGGATTGTATAAAGAAGGTGATATACGTCGTGACAAAGGATTTACGATTTTTTATATAGGAATTAACCTTGGTGCCTTTCTTTCAAGTTTGATCGTAGGATACGTTGGTGAAAATATAGGATGGCATTATGGTTTCGGACTTGCGGGGATCGCTATGGCTTTAGGGTTAATAGTATACTTAGTGGGACAGAAACATTTAACCAATGTTGGAAACCTATTGTCTAAGGTAGAAAGGGACGAAGGAGCATCGCTGGGTAACCTTTTCCAGGATCTTTTTAAATCTCCGCTACAGCTTACAATTTCAATGATCCTTCTTGGAGCTTCTTTAGTTGGTTTCTATTATATGGGGATCGCTTATGGTCTTCTGTTTATATTCCTAACCCTTGTGATCTCTATGATGATGATGGTATATAAAGATCTTACAACTAAAGTCATGAAAGACAGATACGTTGTGATGTTACTTTCATTTATACTGGTAATTGTATTCTGGGGGGCATTTGAGCAGGCCGGTGGTTTGATGAATATTTATGCACTGGATAATACAGACAGGACTTTGCCATTTTCTTTGCCTCTAATTGGTAACGAAGTTCCTGCCTCATGGTTTCAGTCTTTAAACGCCATGTTCATTATTATATTTGGGCTTGTTGTAGCTAACTTCTGGGCAAGAAGAAAGTTGAAAAATAAAGAAGCCTCTTCAATTTTCAAGATGGCAACAGGGGTGATCATCATGGGTATGGGATTTGTATTTATGGTATTTGCTGCTCTTCAATTTGAATCTAATGGTGCTTCTGCAATGTACTGGCTGGTGCTTGCATATTTATTCCATACCATAGGAGAACTTTGTTCTTCTCCAGTGGCACTCTCTTTTATTACCAAGCTGGCTCCGGTTAGATACGCCTCCTTAATGATGGGTGTATATTTCGCTGCAACAGGATTAGGAAATAAAGTAGCGGGTATCATAGGGGAATTTGCATCTGAAGCAGGTGATATAGCCATATTTTCAGGAATCACGATTTTCACTGTAGCCTTCGCTACTATCGTTCTTATAATGTTGAAGCCATTAAAGCGTTTAACGCATGGGGTAGAGGATAATGAAAGGGAATTACAGGAACAGGAAGAGTATGAATTGGCAGATGTAAAAAACTAAACTTACTCGATGAGCGCAATAGGGTCTACTGAAGTTCAGAACGATTTCTTCAAGAGTAAAGTTCTGGGACATCCTGCAGGATTATTTGTTCTTTTTTTTACGGAAATGTGGGAACGATTCTCATTCTACGGAATGAGGGTTCTACTGGTGAATTTCCTAACCATGGCCATTGTTGGGGTAGATAATCCCGGTTGGGGCTGGTCTGCAGAGAACGCCGGGGCCTTGTTTGGAACTTATGCCGGTTTGCTGTATTTAACCCCAATTTTTGGAGGATTAATTGCTGATAAGTTCACCGGCTACCGCTGGGCTGTGATCATTGGGGCTGCTATTATGACCCTGGGTCATGCCTCTATGGCCTTGGAAACAGAATTGTCGCTTTATTTTGGTCTTGGTTTACTGGTTGTGGGAACAGGCTTTTTTAAACCGAATATTACTTCCATTATTTCTGAAATGTATGAAGGTAAGCCAGATAAAAAGGACGGGGCCTATACTATATTTTACATGGGCGTAAACGCCGGAGCTTTCTTCGGGATGATGCTATGTGGTTACCTGGCAGAAAAGATTGGCTGGAGCTGGGGCTTTGGCCTTGCAGGGATTTTCATGCTACTGGGAACGCTTCAGTTCTGGCTGGCAAAACCGCTATTTGGTAAGATAGGTGGGGTTCCAGATAAAGAACTTGAGGCGAAGCATCTTAAAGAAGAGGAAAAGACCGGTGTATCCCACAAACCTAATCCTTTTACATTGCTGGATAAAATCCTGGTAGTAGCTTCGGCGGGGATAGGACTTACCTATTTGATTAACGATCCGCTTTCAAGAATTGCAGATCTTAACTTATTACCGGTAGTGATGCCGTTTGATTTTGGAGGTGAACCTTTATCCGGACCTATAGGTATGGCTTTACTGGGGCTGGTCTTGTTTCTTATCCTGGTTATTTCAAGGATTTCAAGATATACCAAGATAGTTCGGGACAGGTTAATTGCGGTGATCATTTTTGCGGTATTTACGGTCTTCTTTTTTATGGCCTTTGAGCAGGGAGCTTCTTCCCTTATCATTTTTGCCCGTGATAATGTAGACAGGATATTAACAGGGAATTCTGCGAATATCTTTAATATAGTGAATGCGCTTCTAACCGTGGTGCCTTTAGCTATTATTACATGGGTGTTATATTTATTATGGAAACAGACCTATGACCGTATTCCCGGATCTAATATGATCCTGGGAATTTGTTTTGCAGGAATCTGGGGTCTGGTAATCTGGATGCTTGTAAGAGAATTCTCTGCAGACACTACCGAGATCACAGTTTCCTGGTTCAGTATTCTAAATTCATTTTTCATTATTGTTTTTGCATCCTTCTTTTCTAAGTGGTGGGAAAGTAAATACAATCCTTCTGCGGCTTATAAATATTGTTTTGGTCTTATCCTTTTAGGATTAGGTTTTGGACTCTTAGCGATTGGTTCAAGCGGAATTGCTGAAGGAGCCAAGGTGAGTATGATATGGCTTATTCTGGCCTATCTTCTTCATACACTGGGTGAGCTTTGCCTGTCTCCTTTAGGACTCTCATATGTAAGTAAACTAGTGCCGGCACGAATGATCGCATTTATGTTTGGAATGTGGTATCTGGCGATTGCCATCGGTAATAAACTTGCAGGATCTTTAGGTGGTATGATAGAACAGGTAACAGAGCAGTACGACTTATCTACATTCTTCCTCATCTTTACTATTGTACCCGTAGCGGGAGGAATTCTTGTGGCACTGCTAAATCCTTTATTGAAAAAATTGATGCACGGCATAAGGTAACTTATTGTAATGCAGCTTATTAAAACGTTCCTAAAATTTTAGGAACGTTTTTTGTTTTAATCGGTTTTAGCTAAATTTAAACTATGAAAAAATTACTTTTATTTGTATTCTTAATCTTCTCTGTTTCAGCTATTCAGGCTCAGGAAATTAAATGGATGAGCATGAACGAGGCTTTGAAGGCTCAGAAGAAAAATCCTAAGAAAATCTTTGTTGATGCATATACCACCTGGTGTGGACCTTGCAAAATGCTGGATAGAAATACCTTTAGCAACAAGGATGTAATTCAATATATCAATAAACATTTCTATGCTGTTAAATTTAACGCAGAAGGAAATGAAGTGATCAATTTTAAAGATAAGGTCTTTAAGAATCCGGGATATGATCCAAATAAGACTGGAAGGAATTCTGTACATGAATTTACTCAGGCCATGGGTGTATCTGCCTATCCAACGATGGTCTTTTTCGATGAAAACGCTGGTTTTCTTACACCCGTGCGAGGATATCTTACTCCTCAAAAACTGGAGATCTTCCTGAAGATATTTGCCACAGATGATTATAAGAAGGTAAAGACAGATGAAGAATGGAAGAAATATCAGGAGGAGTTCGAAGGTACATTCTCCAGTTAATGTCTGAGATCAGTTTTAATAATATAAGCTCCCTTTTCACCGGTATAGTGGAAAGGGATTTTTTTATTTTCTGAAGTTTCTTTCCATTTCCTAACATATGATTTAAAATTACTTCCGTCTGCGATCACCTGATCCGGAGCTAATTTTTCAAGAATTCTTTCCAGATTTATTCTCGGGGAATTTCTTAAGATCAGCAAATGAGGCTTGAAATCGTCCAGGTAATAATTGCCGGTGGTATCTATAATTAGAGTGAGCTTTCCCGAAAAATTTGCAATTTTCGGAATCTCAAATTGTTTAATATCTGAAATCTTTCTTTCCCTTATATAGTCTTTAGGTATACTTTCAGATTTACCTCCTTCTGTCAATACATGGAGTTTCTGCAATTTCTTTTCTGCAATTTCACTGCTTCTGGCCTTGTGAAATATCACGGTTTCAAAACCTGGGATTTGTAAGCGGTAATAAAGCGTGGTTATCTGGAAGAGGATGATGCACATCAGACAGGTGGCAAGTCTTCTATAGGTGAATTTTCTTAACAGAAACAGGATAGACAATGTAATCACATATAGAATAATGGTTTGCCCAAGGCTCAGCTTTATATTAGATATAACGGCTGCATCTAT
>JAHELO010000041.1 GCA_024644145.1 Christiangramia sp. | reverse complement strand
TATAAGATAGTACCGGTGCGGCAATCGCGATAACGGGAACAAATCTGTCTTTTATTTTCCATTTTGTGAATAGTCCAAATGCATATAGTCCCAATAATGGGCCATAGGTGTAGCCTGCGAACTGGAACAGTTTGTTGATTACACTTTTATCTGCAATGGCATATTTAAAAACCATCATAACCAGAATAAGTAGTACCGAAATGGCAATATGGATCTGTTTCCTGATCCTTACCTGCTTTTTCTCGTCATATTTATTTTCTATGTCCAGGATATCTATACTGAAGGAAGTGGTTAATGAAGTAAGGGCACTATCTGCACTGGAATAAGCAGCGGCTATTAGTCCTAATATAAAAAAGACGGCTACCGCGATTCCCAGGTCTCCGCTAGATGCGATCGCTGGAAATAATTCATCTCTTACTTCGGTCACTCCATTTAGATCAGCATAATCTGTTAACAGAACTCCCAGAGTCAGGAATAGGAAATTAACAAAGACGAGAACTATGGTAAACCAGAACATGTTTTTTTGAGCGTCCTTTAAACTCCTGCAGGTAAGGTTCTTTTGCATCATATCCTGGTCAAGGCCTGTCATTACAATGGCAATAAAGGCACCAGATAAAAACTGTTTTACAAAATGATCTTTACTCTTCCAGTCTTCAAAAAAGAAGATCTTTGAATGTTCGCTTTCTGCCAGATATCCCAGGAGATTTTTAACCGAAAAACCAAGATCTTCAGAAATAAAATAAATAGTGATCCCGAGTGCCAGTAACATGAAAAAGGTTTGTAGGGTATCTGTCCATATGATCGTTTTTATTCCACTCTTAAAAGTATAGAGCCAGATAAGTAAAATAGTAATGGTTACGGTGATATAATATGGGACTCCTAATGCATCAAATACTATTAACTGTAGAACATTGGCTACCAGGAAAAGCCTGAAACTCGCCCCAACTACCCTGGATAGAAGGAAAAAAGAGGCTCCGGTCTTATAGGAAGCATTTCCAAATCTGCTTTGCAGGTATGTATAAATAGATGTGAGATTCAGTCTGTAGTACAGCGGCAGCAGGACCTGCCCAATAACAGCATAACCCACGGTATATCCTAAGACCACCTGGAAATAACTGAATGAATCAGATTCCACTGTTCCCGGGATAGAGATAAAGGTGATTCCACTAAGGGAAGCTCCTATCATCCCGAAAGCCACGAGGTACCACGGAGCCTGTTTGTTGGCTTTGAAAAATTCGGCATTACTGCCCTCACGGCCGGTGAAATATGATATTAGAATAAGTACCGCAAAGTAGGCGGCTATAAGAATCAGGACCTGATATGGTTGCATAGTAAGTAGTTCTGCGGGGCAATTTACAAATTAAGGCTTAAGTAATTTCATCCATCAAAAAAATCATAAATTCGCATATGGATTTTTCTTCAAAATTACTGGAGCAGGCGGTGGACGAAATGTCTCAATTACCTGGCATAGGAAAACGTACCGCTTTAAGGCTGGTGCTGCATCTGTTAAAACAACCGGAGGAGCAAACCGTGCAACTGGCAAAAGCACTGCAAAACCTGCGTGAGAACATAAAATTATGTAAAAATTGTTTTAATATTAGTGATACCGAGCTTTGCGAGATCTGCGCCAATCCATCAAGAGTCTCAGAGATGGTTTGCGTAGTGGAGGACATTCGTGATGTTATGGCTATTGAGAACACAGGGCAGTACCGTGGGCAATATCATGTTTTAGGAGGAAAAATTAGCCCTATGGATGGTATTGGTCCCTCTCAGTTAACAATAAATCCCCTGGTAGAGAAAGTGAACGCAGGGAAGATTGAGGAGATCATTTTCGCTTTAAGCAGTACCCTGGAAGGAGATACCACCAATTTTTATATTTTTAAACAATTAGAAGGTACCGGGGTAAAGACCTCTACCATTGCCCGCGGAATTTCAGTGGGTGATGAGCTCGAGTATGCAGATGAGGTTACTTTAGGGAGAAGTATCACCAACAGAATTCCCTTCGAAAATTCGATGAAAGGCTGAAAAATATTCACTTCGCAGCACTGGAAGAATTTTAAAAAATTATTATTCTTTTTTCAATTCCGTTCTTGAAATTGTAATTTTAGCGGGAAAATTTAAGCTTAACATCGCTATAAATAATTCAGTAAATTTAATTTTTATTGATTTTTTAATATTTAACAAGGGGTTTTTTGGTTAAATTCGCAACTCAAATAACAAAAATCGCATCTGATTTAACGATATGGCAAAATTTGAATTAAAATTACCCAAAATGGGTGAAAGCGTTGCCGAGGCAACAATAACTAGCTGGCTTAAGGAGGTTGGAGATACTATTGAAATGGATGAGCCGGTACTTGAAATAGCTACTGATAAAGTTGATAGTGAGGTCCCAAGTGAAGTAGATGGGAAACTCGTGGAAAAGCTCTTTGAAGCTGATGATGTCGTGAAGGTGGGCCAGACTATTGCCATAATAGAAACTGAAGGTGAGGTTGAAGGAGCTGATGGTGAAGAAAATGCCGATGAAGAAGTGGCTGCCGTGGCAGCAGAGGTTGAAGAAACTGTACAGGCGGCTCAAACAACCGCGTCTGGGGATGTGGGAGAAGATTATTCTGATTCCTCAAGGTTTTATTCCCCGCTGGTTAAGAATATCGCAAAAGAAGAAGGTATTTCTCTTAGCGAGCTGGATTCTATAGAAGGAACAGGAAAAGAAGGCAGAGTAACTAAGAATGATATTTTAGATTACGTTGAGAATAGGGGTAAACAGCCTCAAAAAGCTGCATCGTCTCAAGGAAAGCCGGAGTCTAAAACAATGGCAGCTGGTGCTCCTGCCCAATCGCAACCTGTGGCGAGTGGTGAAGATGAGATCATAGAAATGAGCCGAATGGGCAAGATGATCGCACATCATATGGTAGAAAGCGTTCAGAAATCAGCACATGTACAATCTTTTATAGAAGTAGATGTTACCAATATCTGGAACTGGAGAAATAAGCATAAATCTGAATTTCAGAAAAAGGAGGGTGAGAAACTTACCTTTACCCCAATTTTTATGGAAGCGGTGGCGAAAGCGATCAGGGATTTCCCGATGATCAATATCTCGGTAAACGAGGATGCCACAAAGGTTATAAAAAAGAAAAATATTAATCTGGGGATGGCTGCAGCATTACCAGATGGTAATTTGATCGTTCCCGTTATAAAGAATGCCGACAGGTTGAATCTTGTAGGGATGGCTAAAGCGGTGAATGACCTTGCTGAGCGTGCAAGACAGAATAAACTTAAACCAGACGATATTCAGGGAGGTACATATACGGTAACCAATGTTGGTACCTTTGGAAGTATCATGGGGACTCCTATCATTAATCAGCCTCAGGTAGGAATACTTGCATTAGGTGCTATTAGAAAAGTGCCTGCAGTAATAGAAACACCAGATGGAGATTTTATCGGCATTCGTTATAAGATGTTCCTTTCTCATAGTTACGACCACAGGGTTGTAAATGGTGCTTTAGGAGGGCAGTTTGTGCAAAGAGTTGCTCAGTATCTTGAAGGTTTTGATAAGGACCGGGAGATCTAGAGTTATTGATTTAAAATATGTAAAAAGCCACGGTTTCCGTGGCTTTTTTAGATTTTGCATTTTTCTATTTCCAGACTTTTTGTTGAGTCTTTTATTTAAGGGAACTCTCAAAATATACTAACTTTACCCAAATTTTTAAATATGGACCTCAAGCTTACCAAACCTATTTGTTTTTTTGACCTGGAAACCACCGGAACCAATATTTCAAAGGATCGAATAGTAGAAATTGCCATCCTCAAAGTATATCCAAACGGTAATAAAGAAAGCCATACCTGGCTGGTGAATCCAGAGCGCGATATTCCTGCAGAGGTGGTTGCCATTCATGGTATCTCCAATGAAAAAGTGGCCAATGAACCTACTTTTAAAGAGCTTGCCACCAAGATACATGACCTGATAAAGGGCTGTGATCTTGGAGGGTATAATTCCAATCGTTTTGATATACCACTTCTTGTTGAGGAACTTTTAAGGGCAGGGATAGACTTTGAAATGAAAAATGTGGTTGCTGTAGATGTGCAAACCATCTTCCATAAAAAGGAGCAAAGAACCCTATCTGCGGCATATCAATTTTACTGCGGAAAAGAACTTGAAGGCGCGCATGGTGCTGAAGCAGATACTGAGGCTACCTACGAGGTCTTAAAATCACAACTGGACAGGTATAGTGACCTGGAAAATGATATGAAATGGCTGGCAGATTTTAGTGCCAGGAAGAAATTTGCAGATTTTGCCGGCTTCATTAGTTACGATAAAAAAGGTAAAGAGGTATTTGCTTTTGGAAAATATAAAGGAAAACATGTAGAACAGGTTCTTGAAGATGAACCCGGATATTTTGGTTGGATTCAAAATGCCGATTTTCCGCTTTACACTAAAAAAGTTCTAACGGCTATTAAGCTTCGTAAGCTAAATAATAAGTTGTCCTAATGAAGATTATTTGCGTTGGCAGGAACTACACAGATCATATTGAGGAACTGCAAAATGAAAAACCCGAAGAGCCGGTATTATTTCAAAAGCCAGATACATCCATACTTTTAAAGAAACAACCCTTCTTTATTCCAGATTTTTCAAACGATGTTCATTACGAGGTAGAGGTCCTGGTTAGGATCAACAGGATTGGCAAGCACATCCAGGAAAAATTCGCGCATAAATATTATGATGAGATAGGCCTCGGTATAGATTTTACTGCCCGGGATCTTCAGGAGAAATTGAAGGAAAAAGGATTGCCGTGGGAGAAAGCAAAAGCTTTTGATGGTGCAGCGGTGGTATGTAATAAGTGGTTGGATAAGAAAGATTTAGGTAGTATAGACGATCTGCATTTTCGTTTGCAAAAGAATGAAGAGGTCGTGCAGCAGGCAAGCACCTCTCATATGTTGTGGAAAATTGATGAATTAATTGCTTATATTTCGACGTTTTTTACCCTAAAGATCGGGGATATCATTTTTACCGGAACCCCAGCAGGAGTAGGTAAAGTAGCTCCGGAAGACAGGTTAACAGGGTATCTGGAGGATAAAAAAATGTTTTCTATTAAAGTTAAATAAAGAACTTAATGAGTAGCTATAATCTAGACGAAGTTAAAGAAATGGCCGGTGGGGATGAAGAATTTATGCTTGTTGTGGTACAAACTTTTCTTGAAGAAATACCGCCAGATGTGGCTGCAATGAATGAGGCAATAGCCAACGATAACCCATCACTGGCATACCAGTTTGCTCATAAAATGAAACCTAATCTCCAGCTTTTTGGCTTGAATCTAATGGAGCAGATCCAGATTATTGAAGCCTGGTCTAAGAAAGGACAAAGAAAAGATGAAGTGCCGGTAGCCAGCGAAACCATCACCAAAAAAGTAGATGTAGCTGCTATAGCACTTAAACGCGATTTTGAACTAGAATGAAAGCTGAAATAATCACAATCGGAGATGAAATCCTCATCGGTCAGATTGTGGATACTAATTCGGCATATATTGCAAAAGAGCTTAACAAGATAGGGGTAAGCGTTTATCAAATAACTTCAATCCAGGATGAGCGTGATCATATTCTTCAAAGCCTTGAAGATGCTTCACAAAGAGCCGATATTATAATAATTACTGGTGGTCTCGGCCCAACTAAAGACGATATCACTAAAAAATGCCTTTGTGAATTTTTTGATGATCATTTAATTCGCAATAAAGAGGTGCTCCAGCATATAGAGCAACTTTTTGAAAAATATATAGATACGCCAATATCAGACCTAAATCGTGACCAGGCACTGTTGCCGTCTAAATCGATAGCCCTGCATAACGAATATGGTACTGCTCCAGGAATGTGGTTTGAAGAGAATGAGCATGTATTTATTTCTATTCCCGGAGTTCCTTATGAGATGAGAGGCCTTATGGACAGGGAGATCATTCCTCGCATCATGCAAAATTATTCCCGACCGGTAATTTTACACAAGACGGTCATTACTTATGGTTTAGGTGAAAGTGCGCTTGCTGAAAAGATTGAATCCTGGGAAGAGAATTTACCTGAAGAAATAAAGCTGGCATACCTTCCGCATTTAGGTAAAGTGCGGTTAAGATTATCTGCCAAAGGAGATAATGAAGAAAGCTTGAAGAATTTAATAGACCAGGCGATTTCGAAGCTCCATCATTTCATAGGGGATATTATTTTCGGGTATGAAGATGAAGATCCTATGGAGGTAATTATTAGCAGATTACTGGCAGAGCAAAACTGGACCATGGCAACTGCTGAAAGTTGTACAGGAGGAAAGCTGGCATCAATTTTCACCCGGGAACCCGGAGCCTCGGTGAGTTTTAAAGGTAGTGTGGTGAGTTATTCTACTGAGGCGAAAAAAGAACTTCTTGAGGTTCCAGAGGAGTTGATAGAAAAGTATTCCGTGGTAAGTGCTGAAGTCGCAGAAGCGATGGCCAGGGGAGCGCAGGAGAAATTCCATACTCAGTTCGCTATTTCCACCACCGGGAATGCTGGTCCAACAAAAGGGGATAGTAACGCTGAAATCGGCACTGTATTTATTGGCATAGCCACTCCTAAAAAAGTTGTATCTCATCGCTTTAATTTTGGTAATCATCGCGAAAAAGTGCTTGGTAAGGCAGTTAATAAGGCAATGGAATTACTGCATCAAAGTATCATTGATTTAAGTAAAGGAAATTGATCTTCAGATTATTGCAAGAAGGGAATCCAGATTTAATTTGGGATTAACTTGATTTATACCTTCAAAAAATCTTATTTTTGCCTCCGGAATAGCGCAGCAGCAGTAGCTAAACGATGATATCCAGCAATAATATTCAGTCTAAAATATTTTTTTTGAATTAGTTGTCTGTTAGGTAAAAAAATCGTTAATTTGCAGCCTGTTTTGAAATAACGAGAAAAGTATAGAGCAATGTCAAGAGTTTGTGAACTTACCGGGAAAAGAGCTATGGTTGGGAATAATGTTTCTCACGCCATGAATAAAACTAAACGTAAATTTAACGCTAACTTAGTTAAAAAACGTTTTTTTATTCCTGAAGAAGACAGATGGGTAACACTTAAAGTGTGTACGTCTGCATTAAAAGATATCAATAAAAAAGGCATTTCTGCCGTAATTAAGGAAGCTAAAGCAAAAGGATTTCTTCAAAAGTAATCCTTAGCACCTAAAAATATTTCACAATGGCAAAGAAAGGTAACAGAGTTCAGGTAATTTTAGAATGTACAGAGCATAAGACATCTGGACAACCAGGTACTTCAAGATATATTACTACAAAAAATAAGAAGAATACACCGGATAGAATTGAGTTGAAAAAATTCAACCCGATTCTTAAGAAAATGACGGTTCATAAAGAAATAAAATAATTGAGTCATGGCAAAGAAATCAGTAGCATCTATTCAAACAGGATCTAAAAGATTAACCAAAGCAATCAAAATGGTTAAATCTAAGAAAACCGGTGCCTACACTTTTGTAGAACAAATCATGGCTCCGGAAGAAGTTAACGACTTTTTGAAAAAGTAAGGATCGTTCACAAACGATTTTAAATAATCTTAAAAAGCCGTCCTGGATTCTATCTGGACGGCTTTTTCTTTTTATGTATATTTATTGCCGCATTAAAGGAGGGTTAACACCTTCTTTTAATCTTAAACCTGCCAAATATAATGAGTTTATTTAAAAAGTTTTTTTCTAAAGAAAAGAAGGAAAATCTGGATAAAGGATTGGAGAAATCCAAATCCAGTTTCTTGGATAAGATGAGTAAGGCTGTTGCCGGAAAATCTAAGGTGGATGATGAAGTGCTTGATGATCTCGAAGATGTGCTGGTGAGCAGTGATGTAGGTGTGGCCACCACTATTAAAGTGATCAATAGAATTGAAGAAAGGGTAGCTAGAGATAAATATCTTGGCACCGACGAGCTGAATAAAATACTTCGCGAGGAAATCGCAGCGCTGCTTTCAGAAACCAATACGGGTGAGGATTCAGATATTCATGTTCCTGGAAATACAAAGCCGTATGTTATTATGGTGGTTGGAGTGAATGGCGTGGGCAAAACCACTACTATCGGTAAACTTGCCCATCAGTTTAAAAGTAAAGGTAAAAAGGTGGTGCTAGGAGCAGCCGATACGTTTAGAGCGGCGGCAATAGATCAGCTTCAAATATGGGCAGACAGAACAGATGTTCCTATTATCAAACAAAAGATGGGCAGTGACCCGGCATCTGTAGCCTTTGATACGGTACAAAGCGCTGTAAAAATGGATGCCGATGTTGTGCTTATAGATACTGCAGGAAGGCTTCATAATAAGGTGAACCTTATGAAGGAGCTTACTAAAGTAAAAAGAGTAATGCAGAAAACCATTCCGGATGCCCCTCATGAAGTTCTTTTAGTATTAGATGGTTCTACCGGTCAAAATGCCTTTGAGCAGGCAAAACAGTTCACTGCAGCAACTGAAGTTACTTCACTTGCGGTTACTAAACTTGACGGTACGGCTAAAGGAGGCGTTGTAATAGGAATCAGTGACCAGTTTAAAATTCCCGTAAAATACATCGGGGTGGGGGAAGGAATAGAAGACCTGCAGGTATTTAATAAATATGAATTTGTAGATTCATTCTTTAAATAAAAACTGTTGGTCATAGGCCAATAATATTCTCCTTGACATTTAATCTCTCCTGCATGAAAAAACTATTATTTCTAGCAATATTTATTTCCAGCCTCAGCTGCAGGAATGAACGTTCTGAACATATTTCTGATGCTTCCATTGAGGAAGACACGGTACCTCAGGTAGAAGAGATCGAGTATAAAGTAATAGAATCGAAATTTATAGAATCCGATAGTCTCTATGCTCCTTTTAAGGAAGATCTTGCCGATTTTTCTACAGAAGTGTATGAGGAAATTAAAGTAATGGTCTTCGAGAAAACGATCCCCGAGATCCAGCAAGCGATCGCTGAAGGGAAACTAACCTATGAAGAGCTTTCACTTTTCTATCTGGCCAGAATTAAAGAATACGACAGGAATAATGAGTTGTCCCTGAATTCTGTAATCTCCCTGAACCCTGATCTCATTAAAGAAGCCAGACAAAAAGACCTGGAAAAAGATCAAGTAGGTGATCAACATCCTATCTACGGGATTCCTGTTCTTTTAAAAGATAACATTAATACTGTAGCCATGCCAACTACCGCCGGGGCTGCGGCGCTTAAAAATAACCAAACCCGGGATGCTTTTATTGTAAAGCAGTTAAAAAATAATGGAGCCCTGGTCCTTGGTAAGGCCAATTTAAGTGAATGGGCTAATTTTTTCTGTGAAGGATGCCCAAATGGTTTTTCTACTATGGGAGGACAAACCTTTAATCCATATGGTAGAAAGATACATGATACCGGAGGTTCCAGTTCGGGAAGTGGAGTCGCGGTTGCGGCTAACCTGGCACCTGTTGCGGTAGGATCTGAGACATCAGGATCTATATTATCACCAGCAAGTTCAAATTCTGTGGTAGGGTTAAAACCGACAATTGGAGTTTT
>JAHELO010000040.1 GCA_024644145.1 Christiangramia sp. | reverse complement strand
ATATTTCTCAGTATCAAAATAAACTCCGCTGGTCTCGTCAAAGGTTACATTAATTCCTTCTCCTACTCGCTCTACCTCTGCACCCGGGATCTCTTCTTCAATCTTTTTAGCTTGTTTATCCATTCTATCCCCAATGATGGCTCCGGCACTTCCGCCAACAACTCCTCCAATAATTGCTCCCAATGCAGTATTGCCATCACCAGTATTGTTACCAATAACTCCACCTATAACGGCACCACCGGTAGCTCCTATAACTGCGCCTTTTTGTTTATTATTCGCATTTTTAGTTGCCTCACAACCTATTAAAAGGCTGGATATAAATAAAATTGCGAACATCTTATTAAAAACTGTCTTCATAGCTTAATTGTTTTTTATTATTTAGAAAAATTCATTCTTATGGTAAAAGGAGAGCCGTCTAAACTAACCGTTTGCTCCCATACCATGTTGTTATCTGTTAAGTTCTTAAGATTCAGTCTGAATCCCTGGTTACCCGTGGTAGATTTATAATTATCATTGGTTGGCTTTAATAGAAAATCATATATCCCAGCCGGGGTATTTTCTTCATCTATAGACCAGATGAAAAAGTTGGTCTCCCCGTCACAGCCCATACCGCTCACAGTATAAGTTCCGCGATTGTTATTGGAGACAAAATCCCAGGTACTGTTCTCAAAACATGAAGCCGTAGCCTCATTGAAAAGAGTGACATTAAAGTCTCCGGGATTATTGGGGTATGTGATACTTGTTAAGGTCCAGTTGCCATCAAAGGTTTTTCTTGCTTCCTTTGCCACTTTGCTCGTTCCGCCACATGCCGCCATTAGAACCGTCATGCTAACTAAAATTAAATACTTCTTCATTTGTAGAGTTGTTTTAAACCAAAAATCCAATGTGAATTATGGTTGCATAAAAACACATTGGATTATATTAAATGTTGTTTATTATCTTCTGAATAATCTGCTAAGCAATGATATTACAAGCAGTACCAGGAAAATATAAAATATAATTTTCGCAATATCTGCTGCTCCTTCAGCAATCCCACCGAAACCAAAGATCGCGGCGATGATTGCGATAATCAGAAAAATAACGATTAAACGTACCATAATTTATAGATTTAATTGATTAGTCAAATCTAAATTACAGTAGTACTTTACCTTCAACAAAAGATTATTAATACTTTAACAGTGACCCTGTTAAGGATTCTTAATGAAAAAAGGTATATGAAGATTCTGTATTAATATTCTATTAAATCTTGCAGTTTAGCTTTAAACCTTTCTTTGGGCAGATACATTTCTTCGAGGTTTCTGGCGAATGGGATAGGAGTTTCCATACTACCTACCCGCATAACCGGAGCATCCAGACTTTCAAAGCAGTTTTCAGAGACCTGTGCCGCGATTTCAGATGCAAAACTGCCGGTTAACGAATCTTCAGTAAGTATTATCACCTTGCCGGTTTTCTTTACAGATCTATAAATGCTCTCAATATCTAAGGGTTGAAGGCTACGAAGGTCAATTAGCTCTATATTTTCCAAATTCAAATCTTCCAGTACTTCCAGAGCCCAATGCACTCCAGCCCCATAGGTAATGATGCTAAGCCGGGATCCCTCCCTTATAGTGGCTGCTTTACCAAACGGTAATGTATAATATTCAGTTGGAACATCCTGTCTTACACTTCTATACAAAGCTTTATGTTCGAAGAACAATACAGGATTAGGATCGTTAAATGCAGTATTCAAAAGGCCTTTTGCGTCATATGGAAACGCAGGATATACGACCTTTAAACCGGGCACCTTAGTAAACCAGGCTTCATTGGTCTGGCTGTGGAAAGGTCCCGCTCCTACACTTCCGCCGCAAGGCATTCTAATAACAACATCTGCATTTTGATCCCATCTGTATTTCACTTTAGCCAGGTAATTCACAATGGGATTAAAACCAGAACTAACGAAATCGCTGAACTGCATTTCCACCATGGCCTTCATTCCGTTTATGGAAAGTCCCATCGCAGTAGAAACAATAGCCGATTCGCAAATAGGAGTATTACGAACGCGATCTTTCCCGAATTCATTTGTGAAACCTTCGGTTATCTTAAACACACCACCATAATCTGCAATATCCTGCCCCATTAGCACGAGGTTATCGTGACGCTTTAGAGATGCATGTAAAGCCTGGGACACAGCATCCACAAAGCGGATGTTCTCATTTTCATTTGAATGCTTAAACTCCTCATATTTAAACTCTTCATAAACATCATCTAATTCATTAGTAGAAGATGAATCTATGGAGTTTTCTGAAAATGCTAGCTGAAGGTTTTCATCTATTTCACTTTGAATCTTATCCTTAAATGCTACGATTTCGTTTTCTTCAATAATTTTCTTTTCAAGTAGATAATTTTCAAAGTTTACGATAGGATCTTTTTCCTCCCATTCTTCGATTAATTCATTAGGTACATATTTGGTGCCGCTAGCCTCCTCATGACCACGCATTCTAAAAGTTTTAAATTCAATTAATACCGGCCGTGGATTATTTCGAATACTTGTAGTGATTTCAGATATTTTCGAATACACTTCCAGAATATTATTGCCATCAATGATATGAGATTCCATTCCATAACCTGCTCCCCTTTCAGCAAGATCTGTACACCTATATTGTTCGCTGGTTGGAGTTGATAATCCGTAACCATTATTTTCTATACAGAACAACACCGGTAGATCCCAAACTGAAGCAATATTCAATGCTTCATGAAAATCGCCTTCACTCGTACCTCCTTCGCCTGTGAAAACTGCGGTTACTTTTTTCTCTTTCCTTAATTTGTGTGCGAGTGCAATCCCGTCTGCCGCTCCCAATTGAGGTCCCAAATGGGAGATCATCCCTACAATATTGAATTCCTGGGTACCAAAATGAAAACTACGGTCCCTCCCCTTTGTAAATCCCGAAGCCTTTCCCTGCCATTGCGCAAAAAGCCTGTATAATGGAATATTCCTGCTCGTAAAAACTCCCAGATTCCTATGCATGGGCAGTATATATTCATCTTCTTCCAGAGCCAGAGTAACCCCTACTGAAATGGCCTCCTGCCCTATCCCGCTAAACCATTTGGATATTTTACCCTGTCTAAGAAGAATAAGCATTTTTTCTTCTATCATCCTGGGTTTCAACATCGATGAGTATAATTGTATTAGATCCTTTTTGGAAATATTATGGTCCTTATAATTAAAGGACAATGTTTGGGTTTTACTGGAGAGCATAAATATTGTTTATATCTCAAATGTAACCAAATTTCTATATGCTAAGAAAATTAAAAAGCATAAGCATATCACCTAATTTTACTTAACTTTGCCTGTTACCTATAATCAAAATACTGCTAAAAATGGCAATGAATAATATTCCCAGCGTAGATCTGGCCGATTTTTTATCTGATGATCCTAAACGCAAAGAGAAATTTGTAAATGAAATTGGTAAAGCCTATGAAGAGATAGGTTTTGTAGCTTTAAAAAACCACTTTTTAAGTGATCAATTGGTAGATGAATTATATAAAGAGGTAAAATCTTTCTTTGATCTTCCGGTTGAAACAAAAAAGAAATACGAAATAGAAGGCTTAGCCGGACAACGAGGATATATATCTTTTGGAAAGGAACATGCTAAAGGAAAGAAAGAAGGAGATCTGAAAGAATTCTGGCATTTTGGTCAGGAACCTTCTGAAGATGCTAACCTTACAGAAGAGTATCCACCGAACGTTCAGGTTGAAGAATTGAAAGATTTCAACCATACCGGAATGGAAGCCTATAGAATGCTCGAAAAAACAGGGATCTATGTCCTAAGAGCCCTGGCTTTATATATTGGCCTTGATGAATTTTATTTCGATCATTGGGCAAGTAATGGGAATAGCATTTTAAGACCAATTCACTACCCTCCTATTCAGCAGGAACCTAAAGGAGCTGAGCGTGCTGGAGCACATGGAGACATCAACTTAATTACCTTATTAATGGGCGCCTCTACCGGTGGTCTACAGGTATTAAGAAAAGACGGTGAATGGATAGATGCAATCCCTCAGGAAGATGAACTGGTGATAAATGTTGGAGACATGCTGGAAAGACACACCAACAATAAATTAAGATCTACGATTCACCGGGTGATAAATCCACCAAAAGAAGAGTGGGACAAACCAAGGTATTCTATTCCATTCTTTATGCATCCACGTAGCGAAATGAGACTTGATTGCCTGGAAGAATGTATTGATGAAGATCACCCGAAACAATATGAAGACATCACTGCCGGTGAATTTTTAAATCAGCGCCTTATTGAAATAGGACTGGCTAAAAAATAGTTATGGCAAAGAAAAAATTAGGTCTGGAAGATCTTGGAGGTTTTGTTTTTTCAACCAATGACGATTTCGACGAATCTAATTATACAGGTTCTGAGTCTCAGGAAGAGCTATCTCCCGGAGATCAGAGACTTGAAGCACATTTTAGCAATAAAGGTCGCGGTGGTAAAACCGTTACAATTATTAAAGGTTTTCAGGGTACCGATGAGGATCTGGTAGCGCTGGGAAAAATGCTGAAAAAAAAATGTGGTGTTGGCGGTTCTGCTAAAGATGGAGAAATTATTATTCAGGGTGATGACCGTGAAAAGATAATGCAGATCCTTAAAAAAGAAGGTTATAATGTAAAGCGTGTTGGAGGTTAATCTAACACGCTTTTTATAATTAACTATGAAAAACCGTACCCTACACATTATTAATGGCGATAGTCTGGCCGATAATATGCAGGAACTTGACCTGCCGGGAGAGCAAATCATCTGGCGAGAATTATTATGTGAGGGGCCTACCTTAAAAGAATTGAATGAAGAATTCTTTGAGGTAAGAAAGAATTTTCTGAAGGAAACCTACTCCATTTCACCTGAAAATTACGAGGAGCGCTTTATCACTCAAATTAACAGGCTTAAAAATTTTGATGATTACGATGATGTAGTGCTCTGGTTTGAGTTCGACCTTTTTTGTCATATTAATATGCTTGCGGCCATCAGCTGTCTTTCAGCAAAAAAGAAGAATACACCGGTTTCTCTGGTTTGCAGTAAAAAACTGGAAGGTGAAAAGGAATTAAAACCTTTATCACTTCTTTCAACTAAAGAACTGTACAACCATTACGATAACAGGATCGAGTTAAATACAGATGATATTGAGACGGCATTATTAATATGGGAACTTTACTGCGGCAGCAACCCCTTATTGTTAAAACCACAAATAAAGGTTACAACAAATTTTGAATACCTATCCAGTTGTATTAGAGCTCACATAGAAAGGTTTCCTAATAGCACTACAGGAATTAACACCTTAGAGCAAAATATCCTTACTCTCATAGAAAATCATAATATCAGGGACCGTAATCATTTGCTTGGTTATTCGCTGCAATACCAGGGTTATTATGGTTATAGTGATAATCAAATACAAAGAATACTGGATAAACTGTCTATCTTCTACAAGGAAAAAGATGAGAATCTTGTCCTTACTGAAGAAGGTAAGTTAGTACTTGCCAATAAAAAGAATTATTACCGAGATCTTAAAAATGAGGAATATTTTGGTGGAGCTAAAATGTATGATTTCCTCTACGAACCTGAATCTCATAGATTATTAAAATTATAGAATGACTTTACATGCTTCTGAACTTATCCTCAACGAGGATGGGTCTGTTTACCATCTTGGATTATTACCTGAAGACCTTGCCGATACCGTTATAACAGTTGGAGATCCAGACAGGGTGCCGCTTATTAGCGAACATTTTGACGAGATACAGGTTAAAAAACATAAAAGAGAATTTTGCACTCATACGGGAATTTATAAAGGCAAACGAATTAGTGTAATGTCTACCGGAATGGGAACCGATAATATTGACATTGCTATCACTGAACTAGATCTTCTTGTTAATATAGATTTAAAGGCAAAAAAAGAACATAAGGAACAAAAGAGCCTTGATATAGTTAGAATTGGAACCACAGGTTCCATCTCAAAAGATATACCAGTAGGCAGCTTCGTTCTTAGTGAAATGGCTTTAGGTTTTGATGGCTTGATGCATTATTATAAGGCCGAAGAGTTTCTAGAACATGAGATCGCAGAGGCATTTATAGAACAAACAAACTGGTCTCCAAAAAAAGCTGCTCCTTATGTGGTAAAGGGTGGCAGATCTATTTTAGACACCTTGAGTTCATCAAAAACCATAGCCGGTTTTACTGGCACAAATATTGGATTCTACGGGCCACAGGGAAGATCATTGAGACTAGAACTGCCGGAACCGGATCTAAACAGCAGGATAGCAGCATTTAATCTTGAGGGGTTGCGATTAACCAACTTTGAAATGGAAACCTCGGGAATATACGGGATGTCTAAATTATTAGGCCATAATGCAGCTTCCATGAATCTGGTAGTCGCTAATCGTGCCACCGGAGAGTTCGCTGAGAATGCTTCAGAATTAATGGATCAAATTATCATTTATACCCTCGATAAACTCGTTTCATAGCCTCTCTTATTTAACAATATATTAAAAACTATGCATGGGGGACTTTGTATTTTTGACTAAACAAAATTCTATCCATGCAGCAACCTAATGACGACCGATTCAGGCACCGTGATCTCAATTGGTTAAGTTTTAATGAAAGGGTTCTTCAGGAGGCCACAGACAAAATAAATCCCCTATATGAAAGGATAAAATTTCTGGCCATTTTTTCCTCAAATCTGGATGAATATTTCAGGGTACGCGTTTCCCAGCTTCGGCAAATGAAGCGTGTTAAAAAGAGTATCCGTAAAAAGCTGGCATTAAGGCCATCTAAGATTACAAAACAAATTATAGAAGAGGTAAAAAAGCAACAGGATAGATTTGGAGAAATTTATCATCAAGAGATCATTCCTGAACTTGCTTCCCATGGCATTCACATTGTAGAAGCCGAAAATTATCAAAAAGAGCATAAAAAATTTGTAGGTTCTTTTTTTCAAAAAAAGATCCGGGAACATTTAAAGCCGCTACACCTGGACCTTAAGAAAGAGAACGAACTTTTTCTTGAAAATTCTGTGCTCTACTTTCTCATCACTTTCAAAGAGGAAGATAATCTTGCAGTGGTAAATATTCCCGTTGGTGAATGCGGTCGTTTTGTGCCGTTAAATCAGGAAGCAGAGAAAAAGGAGATCACTTACCTGGATGAGATCATTAGACATGAAGCGCATAAGATTTTCCCTGAGGATGATATCACAGGCATTTACGAAATTAAATTATCGCGGGATGCAGAGCTCTATATAGATGATATCTACGAAGGTGTTCTCGCTGAAAAGATTTACACTTCTTTAAAACAACGTACAGACGGCCAGCCAACCCGGCTGCTTTATGATGCAAGTATGCCAAAGGAAGTGCAAAAAAAGATCAGGAAACTTTTAAAATTGGGTAAAATAGATATGATGCCCGGCGGGCAATACCATAATTTTAAGGATTTCTTTTCTTTCCCAGATCCTACCAACAATAAAAAACTTCATTTTAAAGAACTACCGGCCTTACCTCACAAGATTCTTGATAAAAGTTCTAATTACTTTGAAGAGATCGCCAAAAAAGACCAGGCGTTGCATTTCCCCTATATGTCTTTCTCCTATGTAGAGAAGTTTGTCGCCATGGCTGCCGAAGATGAGAATGTTACCGAGATAAGCATTTCTTTATACCGGGTTGCAGATGAATCTGATCTTACTAATTCTTTGATGAAAGCAGTAGAGAACGGAAAGAAAGTAACTGTTTTCGTGGAAGCAAAGGCCAGGTTTGATGAAGAGAATAATATAAGCTGGGGCAGGAAATTCGAGGAAAAGGGAGCGAATGTTATTTATAGTTATCCAAAAGTAAAAGTACACTCCAAAATAATGCTTATTTGTCGGCAGGAAGGAGATGTGAATATGCGTTACGCCTATATTGGAACTGGGAATTTTAACAGTACAACTTCTGAGATCTACTGTGATCATGCGATCTTTACCGCGAATAAATATATTACCAAGGAGCTGCAAAGGCTTTTTAAGGTATTGGAAGGAGAATTAATAATCCCCAGAGAAAAGAACCTTCTTATCTCCCCTTTTTCCACCCGTCAGGAATTTCTGAAACTTATCTATAACGAGATCGAGAATGCCCGGGCCGGAAAGAAAGCAAAGATCACTGCTAAAATGAATAGCCTGGAAGATCAGGAAATGATCGAGCTGTTGTATAAAGCCAGTGACGCCGGTGTGGAAATAAGAATGCTTATAAGGGGATTTACATGTCTCATCCCTGGGGTACCGGGGCTAAGTGAGAATATTTATATCACCAGCGTGGTAGACAGATATCTTGAACACGGCCGCATTTATCTTTTTGAGAATGGTGGAGATGAACTTATGTTCTACGGCAGTGCAGACTGGATGAATCGTAACCTGGACCGAAGGATCGAGGTGATCTCACCGGTGTTAGACGCCGATATCAAAAAAGAATTTAAGGAGATTCTTAATATTCAACTAAAAGATAATGTAAAGGCCAGGATACAGGACGCTGAAGAATCTAACACATACGTAAAACGCAAAAAGGGTGAAAATAAAATTCGCTCTCAATATGAGATATACAAATATCTAAAAGAAAAACATACATCATGAAAACGATCAAGATGGGAGGAGTACCGGAACACTTTAACCTTCCGTGGCACCAGTGTATAGATGAACATAAATTTGAAGCTGAAGGTCTGGATATCCAATGGAAAGATTTCCCAGCAGGTACCGGTGCGATGTGCAAGGCTCTAAGATCTGGAGAAATTGATGTTGCGATCATTCTTACCGAAGGTATTATACGGGATATTATTAATGGTAACCCTAGTAGAATAATTCAGAAATATATAGCCAGCCCTTTAATATGGGGTATTCATGTAGATGCACGGTCGCAGTACAAGAATATTCAGGACCTGGAAGGCACTAAGGCAGCGATTAGCCGGAAAGGAAGTGGTTCCCATCTTATGGCTTATGTAAATGCCAAAAACAGAAACTGGAATATTGAAAATCTGGATTTTGAGATCGTAAATAATCTTGAAGGTGCCGTAAAGGCCTTAAAGAATGATGATGCTCAATATTTTATGTGGGAACATTTTACCACCAAACCTCTGGTAGATGATAAAACTTTCAGGCTAATTGCCGACTGCCCTACTCCATGGCCATGTTTTGTAGTCGCTGCATCTGAAGAGATCATAAATAATGATCCTGATTCCCTGAATAAAATGCTCAAAGTAATAAATGCAGAGACAGAGAATTTTAAACTGCAGAAAGATGTTGATATAAAGCTTTCTGAACTTTACCAGCAAAAACTGGAGGATATTAGAAAATGGCTGGACCTAACCAGATGGAGCCAGGAGCAGATAAGTGAAGCTGACCTGGAGAACGTACTGGATAATCTTCTGCAGCTAAATTTGATAGATCAAAAAGCAGAACCCCGGGAACTTACCTATCCTATATAAAACACATATTTATTATCCCCTTTTGAGGTTTGGTAAGGTTTTTCCTTTTTATAGCTAACATATATCTCCTCGATTTCTAT
>JAHELO010000039.1 GCA_024644145.1 Christiangramia sp. | reverse complement strand
GTGATCTCTTTCCAGTCCTGGTCTGGCACCAAACGCATGGATATTTTCGCATAAGCTTTAGACGGCAATACGGTCTTTGCCCCTTCACCTATATATCCTCCCCACATCCCATTTACATCTAATGTTGGTCGTATAGAGCCTCTTTCCAGGGTAGAATAACCTTCTTCACCATGCACATCTTTAATATCCAGCTTTTCCTTGTATTCATCAAGGCTAAAAGGAGCTTCGGCCATTTTAGAACGTTCCTCGTCACTCAGGTTTTCCACATTGTCATAAAAACCAGGGATAGTGATATGGTTATTCTCATCGGTCAATGAGGCGATCATTTCACTCAAAATATTCAGAGGATTAGCCACAGCGCCGCCATACAATCCCGAATGCAGATCACGATTGGCGCCGGTTACCTCCACTTCTACATAAGATAGCCCGCGAAGTCCAGTAGTGATAGAGGGTGTGTCTTTAGAGATCATTCCTGTATCTGAAATCAGAATCACATCGTTCTGGAGTTTTTCTTTATTTTCCTTGATAAACCAGTCAAGATGCTCACTACCCACTTCTTCCTCACCTTCTATCATAAACTTTACGTTACAGGGGAGTTCATTGTTCGTGGTCATATACTCCAAAGCTTTTACATGCATATACATCTGGCCTTTATCATCACAGGCACCTCTGGCAAAGATCGCACCTTCGGGATGTATCTTCGTTTCCTTAATCACCGGTTCAAATGGGGGTGAATCCCATAGATCCAGCGGATCTGGTGGTTGCACATCATAATGCCCATATACCAGGACGGTAGGCAAATTTTTATCTATAATCTTTTCTGCATACACCACAGGATGACCCGGTGTGGGTGAAACCTCGGCCAGATCACAACCAGCTTCCAATAGTCTTTCCTTCACCGCCTCTGCTGTTTTAAGCATATCCTGTTTATAGGCAGGATCTGCAGAAATTGAAGGGAGCTTTAGCAACTCCACCAATTCATCTACAAATCTGTCTTTATTCTTATCTAAATAATCCTTAATTGAATCCATTTACTTCGTTTCAAATTTCCGTAAAGTTAATAAGATATCATTGGAAAACTAAATAGCATAGATTTGTCTTTCAGAAAAACAAACCGCTCATTTTGAAAAAAGATAAAATTTCTGAAAGCGTAGTTTTTTGATTATTAAGACTTTAAAAAAGCATCGTATTTCTACCGGAAAATTTTTTGAATATTTCCTCGCTTCCCTGTTTGATTTTTAAAACTTATATTTATATTTGCACCCGCTTAGGTAATTAAGCAGGGATTTACAACGAGTCCTAAGTGTTGTAAATTTTTAAAATGCGGGCGTGGTGGAATTGGTAGACACGCTAGACTTAGGATCTAGTGCCGCAAGGTGTGAAGGTTCGAGTCCTTTCGCCCGCACCAAACGAAAAGCCGACTTTTTTAAGTCGGCTTTTTTTATTCCTCAAAATACATTTGCCCCCTCAGCTCATACCTCCTTCAAAAATCAGGGTTTTTACCTAATAGTTTTCACTGCTGAATTCTCTAATTTTAAATTCAGCTATTTATGCGCATAGCTCTTTCCTCAGGTTTATCTAAAGGAGTTACCAATTTCTTTAAACCCATTAATGATGAAAAATTTAAAAACTACCTGGATATACTTATGTATAGCCACACTTGCTCTTTCTTCATGTAGCAAGGACGAACAGCAGTTGATCCCACCCGAAGAGGTAGCCACCTTATCTTTTAACATGATCATTCAGGACCTTACCCGGCAATCTCTGCAAAGACAATCTATAGCCGATATTCCGGAATGTTCAGATGATACGCCGTTTTTTGTAGAGATCATCCTTTCTCAGGACGGTACCGATATTGTAGGTAGCAGCGAAGCGCCTTTTAGACTAGACCTGGCCAGTAATCAGTTATTTACCCAATACGCACCCGAGCTTGAATTAGTTCCCGGCGATTATTCCCTGGATCATTTCTCTGTACATAATGCCGGTGGAGACCTTTTATGGCTTGCTCCAAAAACCGGTGGGGCTATGGCCCTATATTCTAGCGACCCGCTTCCCATAGATATTGAACTTAAAGCGGGAACTAAACCTTATATAGACGTACCTGTACTATGCTACGATAATCGTGATGTGAATGAATATGGTTACCTGTTTTTTGAACTTGATGCGATCCCGATCATAGAATATTGCTTCTTTGCAAATTATTGCTCAGATTCAGGCAGGCATTATCCTGCCCGATATTCCATTGATGTTTCAATTAATGGAATCTCAATTTATACCGATGAAATTAACAAGACCGGTATTAATGAGCAGGGAGATAATTTCGCCGAACCTTTATGTATCGCCTTACCAGATCTGGCTGCCTTTGACGATGATGAAGAATATATTCAATATACCATAACATTGCTACCGTGGGAAGGATTATATGAGATAGATGAAGAAATGGAAATTAGCGGTAGCTTAAGCCGGGAAGATATTATGGATCTTTTTGATGGGGAAGAAAACGTGGATTATGAACACATATACTTCAACTGTGAAGACAGTGGAGAGGGGAATGGCGAGGTACCAGACGAACTGCCCGATGTTTCTGAGGCACAATTCTCTAATCCTACCAATATCACCAATCCTTACTACGGTCCCGCGACGGGACTAATCTATGAATATGTGGGATTTGAACTGGAAGACGGAGAAGTACCTGATGAACCTTCTGAAGTTATTGTAATTGAACGCAGATTGGAAACTAAGGTAGTTATGGGTATTAACACTATCATCCAGAGAGATTATGTAGAAGAAGATGGGGTGATAATTGAAGATACAGATGACTGGCTTGCCCAGGATGACGACGGAAACCTATGGTATTTTGGCGAAGATTCGAAAAATTTTGATGATGAAGGGAATTTTATTGATAATGAAGGTTCCTGGGAAGCTGGAATAGACGGTGCCTTACCAGGTTATTGGATACCTGGTAATCCGGAGGTTGGAGACCTCTATTACCAGGAATGGTATGAAGGCGAAGCTGAAGATTACGCCATTGTTGTTGCACTGAACGAAACCGTAACCATTGAGATGGGAACCTTTGAAAATGTACTGGTGACGCAGGATGTAAATCCCTTTGAAGAGGGTGTATACGAATTAAAATATTACGCTCCCGGAATAGGTTTGATCCTGGAAGAAAAATATGAGGACGATGAACTTGTAGAGATCGTGTATCTTGCAGGAATAATAGTGATCGATTAATCACAACCGTCTTATATTAATAGATAGCCGGCTAAAAGTAAGCCGGCTTCTTTATATTGAAAGAACCTATTTCTTCCTTTCATTTATTTCAAAAGAGATGAAAGGCCTTTTCGTGACTAAAAAGTGTTTTCCTAAATTCTTCCGGCTTTATTTCGTTCAATAATTGTAAGCCACCTCTCTCTTTTATAAGCTCTGCAAAATTCTCTTCTCTTTTTTCAAAATCGTCCTTTTCCAGATAGGTAGTGATCAATATAAAATTGATAGGATTTTCTGGTGTGGGTTCTGTCTCCAGGAAGTCAAACGAAGCTATATATCCTTTCTCAACAGCCTTTTTACGTAACTCCAGCCAATTGTTTTGATAATAATACAAGGCTTCTGCCTTGTTATTGTTTAATACTTGCACAAAATCCAAAGTGGAGATCTTTCGTTCTTCCTGACCTATGATATTCATTCCGGTAAATAATAAACATAGTAGAATTAATTTTTTAAAGAAGCTTTTTCCCATGATTGTCTTATTTACGTCAAATATTAAAAATTTTTACTTATAAGTCTGATTTTCAGTAATTTGATTTTATTTTTTATCTTTAGAATTGTTATTGCCGATTGATCCTACTACAGATCATCAAAAAAGATAACATTTGCTAGCCCCCAGATCTGACTGAATTTTACGCTCCGTGAAATTTTATCCTGCATTAATCACTCACTAATCAAAAAAATTATGAAATCTAATTTTCTGTATTTAATTCTTATCGTCCTTTTAACAGGCTTCTACCCAGATAATATCATGGCTCAACAGAACACTGTATTTATTACATTGAATGTAGATACCCAGGCGATCAATCAAAATAATATTAACCAGGTAAGTAATTTTGGTCAGGGTCCCGGTATTAGTAACCGTGATTTTACTACCGATGTAAACATTGGTGATCTTGTTATCTGGAATGGCAGATCCACCTCCTCACCTCAGGACCAGGTCTTGATCACTTTGATTGAGTATGAGGACGGCACGAGAATAATTTCTAAAAACCGTTTAAATGACAACCAGACCCCAGGCAAGGTAGTAGGAAGTATAGATAAAGGCAGTCCCGGTGATGAAATGAAATATCTGGTGAAATTCGTTATCAAAAATGGGAATGTTGAGCGCGGACCTTTTACAATAGATCCGAAATTAAAAATAGCCGAGTAGACCAAATTCGAATATCGTATGTCTTCCAACCTTAGGTATTCCGTCTTGATTTCCGGGAAATGTCTGAGCATGACAATTATCATGCTCTTACTCTTTAACGTATCCTACGCACAGGATCAGGCATACGCCGATAGTCTGGAGACAGAATATGAAACTAAAAATTTGCGGTACGCTGAAAAACTTGAGTTATTAAAAGAGCTGGCCATAAATTTCATTGAGACAGACAAAAAACTGAAATATTCTAATGAACTCATCAAAACAGCCAAAGAACGTGACTGTACAAAATATATATTCACGGGCATGCTACAGGCCGGAAATTCGCATCTGGCAATAGGAAACTTCAGTAAGGCCCTCTCTAAATTTTATAATGCTGCTGAAATTGCTGATAGCGAAAAAGATCAAGGGATCATTAATGTTACAATCGGTGATGTGTATTCCCTTACCAATAATCACGACCGTGCAGCGGCTTATTATAATGAGGCCATCACCATTTTCAGAAACATAAATAATTCCAATCTACTTGCCTATGCATTATTCAATGCAGGGGACGGGTATTTAAAATCGCAGCAGTTAGACAAAGCATTAAACTTTATAGATGAGGCAGAGCAAATCTTCAGAGAATTAGGTAATCAAACCAACGTTGCATACTGTATAGGTACTAAGGGATTGATATATGCTGAACAGGGTAAAACCGAACAGGCTGAAAACAACTTTAAACTGGCCATTGAGACCCTGGAACAGGAAGAAGATTACGCTCCTATTTGTGAATTTCTAAATACCATGTCTGACATTTATTTTAAAAAAGGCCAGGATGACCTGGCACTGGAATATGCCCTGTTAAGTCTGGACCTGGCAAAAGCCTATAATTTTAAGAATGAGAGCATAGAAGCGAGTTTACGCTTATCCCAGATCTATGAAAAAAAAGGAAATATACCGGAAAGCTACAGGGCTTATAAGGAATATATAGCTTATAAGGACAGTGTTCTAAATGTTGAAACCGCTCAGAACATAGCGGGTATGAGAGCAGATTATGAGGTATCTCAAAAACAGGCAGAAGTAGACCTGCTCAACGAGCAGCGAAAAAATCAGCAATTACTTGTTCTATCAATTGCCGTTGCCACCTTTTTAATAGGTTTGCTTGCATTCGGCCTTTACAGGAGAAATAGATTTATTAAGAGAACCAGCAAGATCATTGAAAAGGAAAGGAATCGCTCAGAGCGTTTATTACTAAATATACTCCCCGAAGAAACCGCCCGGGAATTAAAGAAGAATGGCAGGGTAAAAGCTAAAAAGTTTGCATCTGTCACCGTTCTATTTGCAGATTTTAAAAGATTCACCCTGGTCGCAGAGAAACTACCCCCGGAAAGACTTATTAAAACAATCGACTATTATTTCTCCCACTTTGATAAAATCATGGATAAATATGGAATAGAAAAGATAAAAACTATAGGTGACAGTTATATGGCGGCCAGCGGACTTCCTTTTCCATCACATGACCATGCTGTTAGAATTCTACTGGCAGCATTTGAAATGACCCAGTTCGTAAAAGATACAAAAGATAACTCCCTGTTTGATGATGCTGATTTTGAAGTACGTATAGGGCTTAATTCCGGGCCCGTGGTTGCCGGGGTTGTAGGCACTAAAAAATTCGCATATGATATCTGGGGTGATACCGTAAATATCGCCGCCCGTATGGAAGCACATTCAGACATTGGACGCATCAATATTTCTGAAAACACTTATGAGCTGGTGAAAGATGTGTTTGAATGTGAGTACAGAGGGGAAATAGAAGTAAAGAATAATAGGATCTTAAAAATGTATTACGTGAATGGCGTAAAAGAAAATATTGAAAAGAAGGCCGTGTAGGTAGTATTCAATTCCTGAACCATCTCTTTAAATAATCATATTACCTGCCAGTCTGGAATAGTCTGGAAAAAAGAAATACTATTAAATTTAAGAAGAAGAGGAACCTTACATACCTCAGGTAGAGATACATTGATGTCTTAAATTACAACCCCAGTTTCAGCTACGATCTTACCCTTGATTTTCTTCCAGATGGAGAATTCACACTAAATTTGCCGGTAATTAACCAGCCTATACCCAGCCCGATTAGAATCCCTGATAAGAGATGAACGTCTGTTCTATTAAAAAAATACCCGATAAGAATCCCGGTGATTACAACTCCAATCCCTATGATACGCACTATATTCATAATTAAAGATTTGTGGCCTGTTTAAAAAACGTATGCGTGTAGGGATTGCATCTTGTGAGGTCAAGACCTATTTTCGTCGATAAAAATAGACATTATATCTTAACAACATAACTTTTAACCCTATATTTTATTAAAAAATAATTAAGGTTATTAACTGAGGCCCAGTTATTAACGGTCTTATTCATTATGACTACGGTTACCTAAACAATATGCTTTAAAATTATTGAGTATAGATTGCCATCCTTTCCGTTGTAATTCCATGGAATTTTCATTTTCAGCTTCAAAGGTTTCCGTAATCTGAGTACCATTATCCAGTTTTAGAAAACTGATATTAACTTCCCGCCCGTCATCTAATCTTTTGACAAGTTTCTCTTTTGGAACCACTTTCAAATATTCCCCGCAATAATCAAAACCCGAACTGCCATCCTTTGCTTCCATCCTCCAGTTAAACCTTCCACCACGGCTAAGCTCATTTTCCGCTCTTGGGCATTGCCAATCTTCACTGGCAAAATTCCATTTAGTAATATGACCTGGGTTTGTCCATAATTCCCATACCTCATCAAGTGGTTTTGAAACATAAGTGCCCACGGTTATCGTTTTTCTTTCAGATGTGTTCATATCAAATAAGTATTGGGTGAATATTAACTTTAAACTTAATCTTTAAATTCTTACAAACGGGAAAGCCTGTACATTAAAATCGCTGCCCTTTTTGCCTGAACCCCTAGCTTATTGATATTTCCGGTTTCATTTACCGTATGGTCATCGGCTCCGCTTAAGCCAAGACCATCAACAGCCATCTTCACATGACCGGCGGTAAAGCTTATATCGGCCGCACCTGCATTCCTTGGATCTACAGGATAAACTTTCCCATAACCAAGCTGCTGACTTATTTCATCATAGTACTTTAACAATTCTAAATTCCCGTTGGTTTTTGCCAGGGGAGGATACCCCCCCTTATCAAAGCTAATACTCGCTTTTGTTCCAGGATAATTCTCTGATACAATCCTGGTCATGGTTTGCTTCGCTTGCTCCAATTGCTCGGGTGAAACCGCCCGGATATCCCCTCTTACAATAGTACTTTGGGCTACCACATTGGTCTTTCCCAAAGCGGCACCTCCGGTTCCGTCCTGTTGTAAATCCAAACTTGTTCCTCCGACTATAAATCCTGGATTAAAAGTCAGGTTTTCTTCAGAAGCCAGTTCATCATAAAATTGATTCAGTATTCTGGATGTTTCATAGATCGCTCCTACTCCCACCTTATCTGAAAATATCTGCGACGAATGAGCTGCATTCCCGGTGACTTCAAGTTTCCAGGAAGAAGAGCCTCTTCTAGCCACTACGATGGTTTCTGGATTACCGTCTCCATTTTCAAACCCCAGCGCCACATCTGCCCACCTTGCAGCATCTGTTAATTCCTTTTTAGACAAATCAATAGGATCTCCGCTTTTTTCTTCATCACCCGTCATCACAATTTTTACCGACATATCTTTTAACACCCCGGCTTCCTTCAGTGCTTTCATGGCCAGAATGATTATCACATCCCCTCCTTTCATATCTGCGACACCTGGTGCTTTCATTACGGTGTCGTTTACCATAGTAGAGCTTTGAAATGGACTATCGGTTTCAAAAACCGTATCCAAATGACCTATTAAGAGGAGCTTAAGTCCGGGTTTACCCATATGAGTCGCAACGAGATGGCCCGCCCTGCCATAGGCATCACCATCGGTTAGCTGTGTTTCAAATCCAAGGTTATCCAGTTCAGCCTGAAACAGTTTCCCCACCTGTTTAACTCCTTCAAAATTCATGGTACCGCTGTTAATATTAACAGCTTTGGTAAGTAATTCCAGAGATTCGGCTTCGTGTTTGTCTACAGATTTCACAATCTTCTTTTCCTTTCTGTCAAGCTGGGCTATAGAGGAAAAAGGGCTAATGATAAGAAAAAGGAACACGACAGCGTGCATAACATACTTCATAGAAAATGAGTTTTAGGAATTTGAACTTTCTATAAAAATACAAAACTGAAAAGAATAATAATCAGTCCTGAATTTGAAGCTGTTATACTGAACGGAATAACAAAACGTGAGGCAGATCATACGACCCCCAACATATTTGCAGAGCCATCAGTATGAATTACATAATTTAAAGTTGATTTACCTAGATTATATTGGGTTCTTAAATTTCAGATGACGAAAGTAATTTCTGGAATTGCTTAAAATACAAACCCACATGATATCCATCCATCAGGGCATGATGTACATGAACAGAAACCGGCATTATCATTTTACCTTCATGAGAACTTAACCTGCCAAATGAGATCTTAGGGCAGCTATCGTTAGCCGAATAGTTTCGCGCATGTGACAGAGAGGTAAATTTGACCCAGGGAATCGCAGAATAATGCACTTCATTTTCGCGAACTTCGTCCAGCATTAGGCCGCTTCCGGCCCTGACCCTGTCCATCTCCTTATAGGCATTTTTTAAAAATTGATTCAGATCTTCGTGATATACAATATGGGAAAATCCAAACGTATTATCTGGCCGGCTAATTGTTGCTGAGGCATTGATCCTGTCATGAACATAAACTTTATCGCCGTTTATCCGGTACCTGAAAGGTTCTAAAAAGTTTACCACACGGGAAGACAGGTATAAATAATACAGAAAAAAGGATATATTTTCCTTTTTACATTTCCCATAGGCCGTAGTGCAATCAACTTCAGCAGTTAACCCGAAAAACGGTTCTTCGAATTTGGAGAAAAATTCAAAATGCTCCTTCCTGTTCCAGCTTGAAATATCCAGTTCTACTTTAGCCATTCCCAAAAGTTCAATTAGCGAATAAAACGCAAAATTAAGGTTTTTGAACTCTCTAAAAATGAATTTGAATGTCTTTAATTGTTAACAGAAAAACAGCAGCTTCAGTAGCCCGGATGTTTTGTATTAGATTACAATGATTGTATATTTTCTATGATGCCATCTTGGTTAGATCTGCTTAAAGGTTCTTATCTTTTCCTTCCCGTTACC
>JAHELO010000038.1 GCA_024644145.1 Christiangramia sp. | reverse complement strand
CTTCAATGTAATTATGGTAAGGATCGCCAGGAAAATCCCTATAATCCAGAACCTCACTACAATCTTACTTTCATGTTTACCCTTCTTTTGATAATGATGGTGTAATGGCGACATAAGAAAGATCCTTCTACCTTCACCATACTTCCGTTTGGTGAATTTGAACCAACTAACCTGCAATACCACTGAAAGATTTTCAACCAGAAAGATTCCGCATAAAACGGGTATAAGTAATTCTTTTCTTGTAGCTATAGCCAGTACTGCAATGATCCCACCTATAGTTAAACTACCGGTATCTCCCATAAAAACCTGAGCAGGAAAGGTGTTGTACCACAGAAACCCGACTAATGCCCCGGCAAAAGCAGTAATGAAAATGGTCATCTCACCGGATCGCGGGATATACATGATATTCAGATAATCTGAAAAGATAATGTTACCAGAAACCCAGGCGAAAATACCCAGTGTTAATACAATGATTGCCGAAGAACCCGCCGCAAGGCCGTCGATTCCGTCAGTAAGATTTGCTCCATTAGATACAGCTGTAACTATGAAAATCACAATAGGAATAAAAATGAGCCATGCATACTCTACAAGCGACGGATTTATCCAGCTTATCAAGCTGGAATAATCAAACTCATTATTTTTCACGAACGGAATGGTAGTACTGGTATCCTTAACCTCAGGACCCATATCTACTACCTCTGCACGAGCAATAACATTTTCAGTAGGACTGGTGTCTGTAACCACTTCTTTAGTAGTAATCTGCGGGTGAAAATACATGGTGCAACCCACAATTAACCCCAGGCCAATTTGCCCTATCACCTTAAATATCCCTTTTAAACCTTCTTTATCTTTCTTAAATGTTTTTATATAATCATCCAGAAATCCAATAGCACCCATCCACAAAGTGGTTACTATCAACAGGATCACATATATATTCTCAAGTTTTGCAAATAACAGAACCGGAATTAAGGTTGCTATAATTATAATCACCCCACCCATCGTTGGTGTTCCGGCTTTTTCAGTTTGTCCCTTTAATCCCAGATCACGTACACTCTCTCCAATTTGTTTTGCTCTTAGGTAATTAATGATTCTTTTCCCGTAGATCGTAGAAATCCCAAGGGAGAGAATTATAGCCATTGCCGACCTGAACGACAGGAATTCAAACAACTGTGCACCCGGTAACTGATACTGTTCTTCTAAAAATTTAAATAGGTAATACAGCATTATTTATCCAGTTGTTTTAAAAATTCATTCACAATCTTGAAATCATCAAAATCTACCCGTTCTCCGTTAACCTCCTGGTAAGTCTCATGCCCTTTACCGGCAATAAGTATAATATCATTTTTTCCCGCCATCTGGCAGGCAGTTTTGATCGCCTGCTTTCTATTAGTGACGCTCATAGTCTTTTTAAAGTTCTGAGGTTCTACCCCAGCCTCCACATCTGCGATGATCTTCTCTGGGTCCTCTGTCCTGGGATTATCACTGGTAAAAATAACCTTGCTGCTTAATGCTGAAGCGATATGTCCCATCTTGGGCCTTTTTGTAGTATCACGGTCTCCACCGCATCCTACTACCGTGATCAAATTCTCATTTTTGGTGCGGATACTATTGATTGTTTCCAGAACATTTTTTAAAGCATCAGGTGTATGTGCATAATCTACAATAGCCGTTACCTTTTCCTTCTCTGAAATAACATATTGAAATCTGCCTGTTACAGAATTCAGTTTACTTATAAGTCTGAGGATCTCCAGCGTTTCCAGTCCCAGAAGATCTGCTACCGCATAGATCGCCAGCACGTTATAGGCATTAAAATTTCCAATAAGTCTGGTCCAAAGTTCCTGATCATCCACTTTTAACAGCAGTCCGGTGAAATTATTCTCCAGGATATGTGCCTTATAATCTGCGAACGATTTCAGGGCATAGGTAAATTTCTTCGCTTTGGTGTTTTGCAACATTACAGGACCATTCTTGTCGTCTGCATTTGTTAATGCGAAAGCAGAAGACGGCAATTCATCAAAAAACCGCTTCTTCACATCCCTGTATTCCGCAAAGTCTTTATGGTAGTCCAGGTGATCATGCGAAAGATTGGTAAAAATTCCTCCTTTAAATTTTAAAGCTGTAGTCCTGTGCTGGTCTATTCCATGGGAACTCACCTCCATAAAGCAAAATTCAACTCCGGCATCATTCATATCCTTTAGATAGGAATTGATGGTAATAGAATCTGGCGTCGTTCTAATGGCTGTATGCTCATCATCGCCTACCATCACTTTTACCGTGGATAACAGGCCACATTTATAACCCGCATTACTAAATAGGTCATATAGCAAAGTGGCAATGGTAGTTTTACCATTAGTCCCGGTAACTCCAACAAGCTTCAATTTTTCTGAAGGCACATCGTAATAATTGGCGGCTATATAAGCCAGGGCCTTCTTAGTATCTTCTACTTCAATATAGGTTATACCATTTATTGTATCTTCAGGGATCGCCTCACATACTATTGCCAGCGCCCCCTGGTTTTCTGCATTCTTTATATAGTCATGCCCATCTGAGAGGGTTCCTCTTATTGCTATAAAAACATCATTTAGCTTCACCTTACGGGAATCGAAATGTATATTGTTAATCGTCACCCCGGTATCCCCGGTCACCGCCTTCATGTTCACTCTGTAAAGTATGTCCTTTAATACTTTCATTAACTCAATTCCAGTTTTACGCTTTGCTTATTCTTAAGTTTCTGTCCTGCAGATACAGATTGTCTTTTCACCACTCCACTGCCATTCAATCTAACTTCCAGACCAAGATTTTCCAGAATTGAGATTGCATCCATTGCCGGCATTCCGGTAACATCTGGCATAAGTAATTTCTCATTCTGAATTTTGGTATAATACTCCTCAAAATCATTATTCACTTCGGGATCTACCACTTCCAGCGATTCCAACTCATCCATTACCGGGGTATCAGTATAGATCTTACGTGCGATATCCTTAAAAACTGGGGCAGCGACTATATTCCCGTAATATCCTTTTCTCCTGTTAGGTTTATGTATAACCACTATACAGGAATATTTTGGATTTTCTGCTGGGAAATAACCCGCAAAAGATGCAATATATCTACCCGGCTCTATCCAGTATTCGGTCTGGCAGGTCCCGGTTTTCCCAGCCATTGAAAAATTCTCGGTATAAATATTTGACGCTGTACCACGCTCTACCGTTTTCTTCATCATTTCCCGCACTTTCCTGGCGGTCTCTACCGAACAGATAGCTGGATTCATCACCTGTTTATCCATTGTAATAATAGGTTTATCACGGTCTTTTACCTCCTTGATAAATCTTGGTTTGATCATCTCACCATCATTGGCAATGGCATTATAAAAAGTGAGAGTTTGTAGCGGTGTAATAGCCACTCCATAACCAAATGCCATCCATGGCAGGCTCAAACCATTCCAGTTTTTGTCTTGAGGGTGAGGGATTCGGGGGGATCCCTCACCTTTTATTTCAAGACCAATCTTCTGGTTAAGTCCCATTGAATAAAGTCGATCAACAAATTTTGAAGGATTGTTTTTATATCCTTCTGTGATCATTTTTGTAAAAGCTGTATTAGAAGACAGCTCAAAAGCTTTTGCCGCAGATATCTTACCATAGCCTCCATGATGAGAATCTCTCACAGGGCGACCGTAGAATCTAACAACCCCATTCTCTGTATCTATAACCTTACTGGTATCCACCACTTTATCTTCAAGTGCAGCTACCATAGCCATTAACTTGAATGTAGAGCCCGGTTCATGAGCTTCATAGACAGCGTAATTTCTTTTTTCAAAATAAGTACCGTCCTTAGTACGACCCAGGTTAGACATCGCCTTAATCTCTCCGGTAGCAGTCTCCATTACCACCACGGTCCCGTGATCTGCTTCAAAATATTCCAGTTGTCTTAATAAGGAGTGATGAGCGATATCCTGAATATTAACATCGATGGTAGATACCACATCGTACCCATCTCTAGGCTCAAGTTCATTATTGTCACTTATAGGCTTCCATTGCCCCTTAGCGATCTTTTGCTTTAATCTTCTTCCATCTGTCCCCCTCAAATAATTACTGAAGGCGCCTTCTAAACCTACCCGGGTAAAATAGCCGTTCTCATCTTTTCTCTCATAACCTACTGTTCTTTCCCCCATCTTGCCCAACGGATGTTCTCTCACAGTACTTTGCTCTGTGATCATCCCTCCTTTATATGCACCTAAATTGAACATTGGAAATTCCCGCATTTTCATATACTCAGAATACCCAAGATTTTTGGCAATCAGGACATAACGTTGCTTATTAGCCCGCGCAGCCCTAAGCTTCTGTGAATAATAAGAAGCTGGCCTACCAAGCATTTTTGAAAGGTTTTCGGAAAGCGGACCTATATTTTCCTCGAAATTTTTATCTGAAACTGTTACGGCATCAAACCTAATATCATATTTAGGAACTGAAGTAGCTAAAAGATTTCCGTTGATATCATATAAGTTCCCCCTGTTAGCGGGAATCTTGAAGTTCTTTAGAGTTCGCTCCTCAGCCAGTTCTTTGTAATGTTCACCCTGAACAAACTGAATATTCAGCAATTTGACCCCTACAGCTATCGCAAAAATAAAGAGACAGCCGGCCACGAAATACATGCGATTCAGGATGCTTTTTTCGGTTGTAGCCATTTAAGGTTAGTCTTTTATTATCACTCTAATTTTATTGGGCGGGGTTTCTGAAGGCCCTATCCCTTTTTCTACCATTTTCTCTGTAATGGTAGATTCCATTTTCACTCTCATAAGCTTTGACCGCCTTTCTAAAAATTCACTCCTCAACTCCAACACCTCTTTATTTAATTTTGCGATCTGATGTACTTTCTTTTCTGCATTATGTGAACTAGCAATCATAACAATTGCGAGTACCGTACAAAAAACTATGAACCTCCAGTTCTTAACAGCATCTTCGCTTATCAGGAAATTCGCTTTCAATATGTTATAAAGTCCCTTCTTCACTGGTGCTTACAACTTTCTGGCTACTCTTAATTTCGCGCTTCTTGCCCGGTTATTCTGTTTAATTTCTTCTTTAGAAGGAACTATCAATCCATTAACTTTTTTAAAAGGCACAGATATATTTCCATACATGTCCTTTTCCGGCTCTCCTTCAAACAATCCACTCCTTATATATCTTTTTACCAGACGGTCTTCCAGCGAATGGTATGAGATTAGACTTAATCTTCCACCCGGCAGTATAATCTCTTCGGTTTGAAGCAAAAACTCTTTAAGAACTTCGATCTCCTGATTTACCTCGATTCTAACTGCCTGATAAATTTGCGCCAGAATCTTATTTTCTTTCCCCTTGAACAACAAAGGCTTTAGCAACTCATTTAACTGTTCACTGGTCTCAATTGGCTTATTCTTGCGCTCAGAAACAATAGTACGAGCCAGCTTTGGAGCATTTTTCAGATCAGCATACGCATAGAACATCTTTTTCAGCTGCTCTTCCTCGTACTCATTGATCACCTCATACGCACTCAGCCTGTCACCCTGATTCATTCTCATATCCAGCTTAGCATCGAACCTGGTAGAAAAACCTCTTTCAGCTTCATTGAACTGATGAGAAGAAACTCCAAAATCACCAAGAATTCCATCAACCTGCTTCACACCATAGAATCTCAAAAATCGTTTCAGAAATCTGAAATTTTCATTGATAAGCGTGAACCTGCTATCATCAATCTTATTATCCAAAGCATCTTTATCCTGATCAAAAGCATATAACTTTCCTCCCGAACCAAGCCTACTCAGGATCTCCCGGGAATGCCCTCCGCCACCGAAGGTCACATCCACATAAACCCCACCTGGCTTAACATCCAGACCATCAACCGATTCTTTTAAGAGTACAGGATTATGATATTCCATCCAGATCATCGTTACCCATCACTTCTTCAGCCAGATCTGCAAAATCTTCCGAAGAATCATCAAGGGATTGTTCATACCTATCTTTATCCCAGATCTCCACAATATTGATGGCCGAAGAAAGAACGATCTCTTTCTGTATTCCGGCAAAACCAACAAGATCTCTGGGTATTAAAAGTCTGCCATTCGCATCTACCTCTACGGTTTTAACTCCTGCAGTAAACTTCCTGATAAAATCATTGTTCTTTTTCTTGAACCTGTTTAACCTATTCACCCTGCTCATAAGAACATTCCACTCTTCCATTGGGTACAGTTCAAGACAGTTCTGGAAAACCGAACGCTTAATAACAAAACCATCCTGCATCATGGGAGCCAATTGCTTTTTCAAGGCTGAAGGCACCATCAAACGGCCTTTAGCATCGACTTTGCATTCATATGTCCCAATTAGATTTTTCACGGTAGAGTATTGTAGAGCCAAATATATTGAAAATATTACCACAATTTACCACTTTTTACCACAATGTTGATAAGTTTTACCACCCTATGTATTTGAAAACCTTTGAAATAGAGCTACTGGCTTAGGATTCAGGATTTTGAAAACGAGTGGTAAAATGTGGTTGACATGGGTAAATAAACAGGCTGTTTATAATTTTTCTCCTACTCAGAAAACGCAGAGCAGTTATCTAAAAATGATTATACTTGTATCGAAATCGCTATATTTGCGATTGCTAACCGCAAAGGCTATCAATGAAAGATCACTTAAGGCAGGAGGGAAAATTCACATATCTTGAAAAGGGGGAAGGAACACCAATTGTTATCCTTCACGGACTTATGGGAGGCCTCAGTAATTTCGATGGTGTAATCAATTATTTCCCAGAGAAAGGTTACAAGGTACTTATCCCTGAATTGCCGCTTTATTCCATGTCACTTTTAAAAACAAGTGTAGGTACATTTGCAAAATATTTAAAGGAGTTTATAGATTTCAAAGGTTTTAATAAGGTAATCCTTTTAGGAAATTCCCTTGGCGGCCATATTGCTCTGCTTGCTACCAAAATGTTTCCCGAAGCTGTTGAAGCTTTAGTAATTACTGGAAGTTCTGGTTTGTACGAGAACGCCATGGGCGAAAGCTATCCCCGCCGCGGAGATTATGATTTTATAAAGAAAAAAGCAGAAGCCGTTTTTTACGATCCGAAGATCGCAACCAAAGAGATTGTAGACGAGGTTTATGAAACGGTTAGTGACCGTAACAAGCTTGTAAAAACCCTGGCTATTGCCAAAAGTGCTATTCGTCACAACATGGCAAAGGATCTTCCCAAGATGCAAACCCCTACCTGTATAATCTGGGGAAAAAACGATACCGTTACTCCTCCTGAAGTGGCTGAAGATTTTCAACGTCTTCTCCCAGATTCAGATCTTTACTGGATAGACGAGTGCGGGCATGCTGCCATGATGGAACATCCTGAAGAATTCAACGAGCTACTTCACGCCTGGCTGAAAGAACGACAGATCTAAAATACCTAGTATGAAAATCAAGACTGCTGAATTTGTGGTAAGCAACTCTAAAGTTGACCAATGCCCAAACAGCACTTTGCCTGAATATGCATTTATTGGCAGAAGTAACGTGGGCAAATCTTCCCTTATCAATATGCTAACGGGAAGAAAATCGCTCGCTAAGACCTCTGCAAAGCCGGGTAAAACACAGCTCATCAATCACTTCCTGATAAATAAGAACTGGCATCTGGTAGATCTACCTGGCTACGGATATGCCCAGGTATCTAAATCTACCAAGCGAGTTTTTCAAAAATTCATAACTGCTTATTTTGAGAAGAGGGAACAGATGATATGTGCATTTGTCCTAATAGATTCAAGACACAAACCTCAACCAATAGACATGGAATTCATGCAGTGGCTGGGTGAACACTCCATCCCATTCTGCATTATTTTTACGAAAGCCGACAAATTGAAACCTAAAGTGCTGGACGAAAATATTGAGAATTATAAAAATGAAATGCTGGAAAGCTGGGAGGAAATGCCCGAGTATTTTATCACCTCAGCATCTGCAGGAATCGGACAGGAAGAGGTGCTTGATTACATTGAAAGCATAAACGACCAGCTTCATAAAAGTCAATAAAGCTGCATTCGCTCCTTTATTTTTCCCATAAGATCTTTAAGATCTCGTATCTGCAAAAATTCATCCTGAGAAAGGAAAACTTCCAATCCTCTACGCGTTTGAGCTAGAATTACCGGAAATTCGAACCGGTGACCAAACTTTGAAGCATAGGCTTGTAAAAACTCATCTTTATGTAGAACTACAGATTCAACCTCCAGGGATTTTCTGAAATCTTTCCAGCTCTTCCTTTCACCAATCGTGGTATGAGTAAGTTCGCATAGCCTGCATGTATAAGTTGAAGGATTCACGACTTTATGTAGTGAATCCAGCAAAGCATTCAACTTACCGGAATCTGCGTTATATACAAAGAGAAGTTTTTCCAATCAGCCTTTTTTGATCTCGGTCTTTTCAGCGAAATAATCGCAAAAATCCTTCATGGTATCCCTCATTTTATCATCCTGAGTAGCCCTGAAGTAGGTATCGCTCATAGACACCAGAGTTTGGTGAAAGAACTTTTTCATTTCATCAACAGGCATTTCTTTGGTCCAAAGATCTATTCTCAGCGTTTCCTGATCTTTACTATCCCAAACAGAAAGCATCAGGGCCTTGGCATCCTCCTTATACACATTCCCGTCCTGGGCACTCCATGTAATATTTTCTGGAACATGGTTCTCATCTGTAACCACCTCTATATTTATTTCAGACTTCTTGAATTGAGACATTATTTCTTAGGTTTATAGTTCGCGTTATTAAAAATTTCTTCTGCAGATGTTCTCAACATTGTACTTATTGACACATCATTTTTATTCATATAAGATCTTATGATATTCCATCCTATATACTGGCCCACTCTGGCCGGGGATTCCGCATCTAATTGCAAGTAGAATTTTGAGAATGGGGCCGGGTACAAAAACCTTGAATACAGGTTTGAGTCTGTATCATAAATAAGCTCATTCTCAATAAAATACCGCCAGATCTGATCTTCATTTGCTTTTGCCCATTGCAGCTCTTCCTTTGTATATCCTATTTTTTCCGCATCACTTTTAAACGGAATAAATTTATCTTTTAGATAAAGTAATTTTCCGTAGTATAACATATGGGCGAGGAAAGTTCGGGACTCGGGCTTCGGCACATATTTTTCAGCAATTTCGCCGGCAGCATCGGAAACGATCTGCTCTTTTCTGAAATTCTTCTTTAAGTATTCCTGGATCCCGATATAAAATTTATGATCTACCCCCAGATAGGTATCCAGTGCAACAAAAAGGTAATCGCCGGTATAAATCACTTTATTCTTATAATCTACTTCTGAAGTTACAGTGAATACATCTGGCACCTTGAATTCGGGGAAATAATATTTCACATGCTGGAATAGTCGGTGCAATTCATCATTTTCTTCTGAAAACTCCGGAAAGGCAACTGCCACTTCCGATTCAATTTCGTGCTGAATACTATCGTTAAGTTTCTGAACCCAAACACTGTCTGGATATTGAGAAGGAAAAAGAAAGGGATAGGCTTTTTTTAACTGAGGCAAGGTCTCAGCAGAAGCAGCTGCGAATTTTTCATCAAACCTTACCAAATTAAATTCAGCATTGATCTTCTCGATCTTTTCTTCAGTTTCAGATCTTTTATCACAGGAAAACAGACTTACGAGTAGTATTAAAAATCCTAATTTCTGCAGCATAGCTTTCTATTATGAAGGCTTTAACGCCTGTGCCTT